>JAHIYV010000003.1 GCA_018814635.1 Patescibacteria group bacterium
GCATATTAGCCTGCAACCTAATAACAATAGCCAGACTAATGACAGGATAATAAAAATTTCAAAGAACAAAATGCAAAAGCATTTGTTTTAAAATTCAAAAAATAATTGAATTGTAAAACAAATGTTTTTACACACTAACTATTTATACATCCGAATATAGCAAAAACAAAAACTCTGGTCAAATTAAATTTTGATAAGTTCGCACTGTTCTTTAATGGGTTCTTGGTATGGTGTAAATTTTTCAAAACTCATATAATTTCTCATAAAATTTTAATTTTTTGGTATTTTAATTTCTCCGCTATTTATTCCCTCAACATAGAAATCAGCTTGTTTTTTTAGAGAAGGAAAATCAATCCCCGCTTGATTCAACACTTCAAGCGCCATGTCTTTTTTATCTAATTCTACATACACGCTAGCTAATTGAAAACGGTGTTGAGGTTGATTGGGTTCATTTTGAATTGATTTCAACAATAAAATTTCTACAATATCAAACTTCTTTTGCTGCGCGTAAAAATTAATAAACAACGGATTAGGAATTAAATGTGTACCATAAATCGGAGCTAATAATTCTTTTGCAATATCTTCTTTGTCAGCATAAAGAGCCGCAAGAGCGTACCAAATCAATGCCTGATTGTTTGATGGGGCTAATTCATAAGCCTCACGATATATTTCAAGCGCCTGTTCATATTGACCTGTATTGAGATAAACAGAACCTAAACCCGAAAGCACACTTTGTTTGTGGGGTGACATCGTTCGCGCAAGTTCTATGATCTTTTTAGCCTCATCCATACGACCAGCCGAAGTAAATACAGAAGAAGCAAGTAATGGATATCTTGCCTCACCGGGTGATTTTTTGATTTGTTTTTTTATTTCAGTAACCGCAAAATCTTGATACCTACTCTTAAGAGTTGGGTCCACATCTTTGTCATTATTGATAGTAATTGCTTGAATTAATAATCTTTCTCGAGTTTCGCCATCTCCATAAGAGTTATAAGCAAGAGTTTTTTTGAATAAATCAAGATTTTTTTGATATTCTTTAGGTTCTCGTATTGTATTAATCAAAGTTCTATTTTGCATATACGGATTATAATTTACTTTATAGGCACACAACAATGTAAGCAGTAACACAAAGGCCGGTAAAATTTGCATTGCATTATTATTTTGTGGTTGCGTTTTAGAAAACAACTTAGAATATATATTTTTCATCGCACAATCAATTTTCTTTACAACAGAATGTGAGTTAGGTTCAGAGTCAAGAAAATGTATGTAGGAAATTACCAAAAAGAATAAAATATAACTGATTAAATTATCAAAAACAAAAATATTATGAAAAAAATAAGCAGCTAAAAGACCTGTGAAGATAGTTTTGGAAACAACAGAAAGAACTTCTTCTTTTTTTCTTTTCCACAAAAGATAGAAGGCGGCGGCAAAAATTGACAAATAGGATAACAACCCAACAATTCCAGCCGCTATAAGCCAATCAAAAAAAACATTATGCGCCCTGTCAAACCAAGGCTCAGCGCTATAAAGTTCTGGGTTATAATATTTACTAAATACAACTCCAAAATTACCCTGCCCCCAACCAAAAACCGGTCTTTCAAGAAAGCCTTGATAGGCCATATCCCAAACCAAGAAACGAACCTTCACTGTCCCGTCACTAAGCGACATTGTTGCAAAACGATTAAGCGTGGGCGAGGTTTTAACAAACTCTGCGTCTTTGAATGTAATAAACGCGCCAACGGAAACAATAACCCCAACTAAAATACACGCGGCTGTGTTTCTGACGGCAATATTTTCTTTTTCAAAAAACAATAAGAGTAAACTAATCAATAATACACCTCCAATAAGACCAAGTAGAGTACCGCGAGTTGCCGTATAGTATAAATTAATAAATTGAATCAAGATGGCTACAATATATAAATAGTGCCGCCAATTCCAATGTTTTATTCTGTCCCTAAACAAAAGATAAGCCGTAAGAAACATATGGACAAGCATAAATACCGCTAAATAAATTGCATTGCCGAGCGTTGAAGCTAAACGATCTACTTGAAAATCAGACTTTAAGATCTCTGCAATACCAAAAAAACCAAGTAAAACACTGACAATAATCATAATATGAAATAATCTATCCCACCGTTTTTGAGTATTTAATACCGAACTAAGCACCAAAAAATACGCGCCAAGGTGAAGAATGGTAATATATCCCTCCATCCTCTCATAATTTGACCAAAAACTTTTATCAAAATTAACACCTAAAACATCCGCTATGCCGACAACGATAATAAAAAAAGCAACAGCAACAGTAATGAAACTAAGTTTTGGTCTATATTTTTCATCAAAATACACAAGAATAATCCATGCGCCCAAAATTACTTCAACAATCACACGAAACAAGAAATTTTTGCCCGTAATAAAAGGAAAAAACATTCCACTTGGCACAATAAAAGAAATAAAAGGAATGGCAAAAATTCCCACCAAAATAATTTGAACAAGACACCAATTAAAATCTTTTAATTTTCTAGACATAAACACAACCACTATATCATAATATAAATTTCAATACCATAAATTAAAGGATGAGCGAAGTGGATGAGCGAGGTTGAACCTCGCTCATCTATAAAAACTTAAGACCATTAAAACAAATAAAGCAAGAGTAAATACTATCTCAGTTTTAGAAGAAATAGGTAGAACACCCTGAAAAGTTATTTTGAATGGATAAAGATATTGTTTATTATCAATATCCACCCAATCAATAATCAAGTGAAGGCTGTAACCCGTGAAAAAATACAGTCCACCAGTAAAATCAAAAAACAATACTGGGGTACTTATAATAACTGCGCCAAAAAGTGAGTGAACATATTTTGTTTTGTAAGAAATCTTGTATCTGTTTTCAAAACGCATACTGTCAATAATTTTTCTCCACGAAAAAATCCGATTTTTGAGAATTACAAATAAATGATCAATATCTGGCAGAATAGAACCCAATAATATAAATCCAAAATACCCAAAATAATTTCCGAGAGTAATACCAATGATAGAATGCGCTAAAATCATAGTTTTTTGTTTTTTATCATAACATTTTTAACGGCTCATTAAACGGCTCATAAATGAGCCGTTTAATGAGCTTATTTTAATTGATAAAAGACATTTCTACCTGTTTTTCCGACTTGCTCTATAACTCCGATGTTTTCTAATTCTTGCAAATCTCGTGTAGCATAAGAATCACTTAACGCTGTTAATTTTTGGTACTGGTTGTTGGTAATTGTTTTGTTTTGTCTTAAAAATTGAATTGCTTTTTGGTGTCGGGACAATTTTGTAGTTTGTAAGTTTTGTTCTGGTTTGATTGTTTTTCTAAAAATAAAAATTGCAGTAAAACACAATCCGCCAAATAATGTCCAAAGCCCGCCAATCAAAGGAATCCATGCTAGGAAATAATTTTCAAAACAAAGATAAATTCCTATGCTTAAAAAAACTAATCCTAAAATTATAAAACTATGACTAATTATAAATTCTTTTTTAGATAAAATTTTCATATATTTTTAATTGAAACACACCTCACAAACCAACACAGTATATTAGTTTATAAAAAATGTTTACTCGCTTCCAAAATAGTCAAAAACCAAATTCTTTATTTTTTGTCTTTTTTGGGTTTCTTTTTTTCTTTCTTCTGTTTACTTTTCCCTTTTACCATGTTTCTATTATATTATATTTTATACTTTTAGTAAATCTTTTTAAGCTATTATCATACGCTACAAAATTTATTAAGTTTTGAAAATAATTTTATCTATTTTTTCTTTGAGTTTTTCTTTGGATTCGTAGTAGCCTTCTATTTTGCCAATTAGTTTGCCATTTTTGAAAAACAATAAGCTTGGGAGTTTTTTGATTTTATAACATTTACGCAAATCTTCTGTGATTTCTATTTTTTTGTATTTCAAATCTAAATTTTTAAACAACTCTTTTATTGGAATGGATCTTAAAAGACAGTGAACTGAATCATCGCTAAATAATTCCACCACTGTTAATTTATTAGACCTCAAAATTTCTTGTTCAAAACCATATTTTATTTGAAAAGCTGGTTCTATTGGTTGCGCGCCATATCTATCAATCAACAAATCATTAGCTTTTCTGGGATCTTCATCAATTTCTTTTTTTATTTTTTTGTGTTCTTCTTTCGTTTTAGCCACCCTAATTGCCCCAACTTCACAAGCATTCTCACAAGCTCCACAAGTAATACATTTTGAATTATCAATATTCACCGTTTGTTTGTCTTTGTCCCAATAAAGCGCGCCCGTGGGACAAACATCAATTCCACTACACTCTTCAGCATTATCACAGATTTTAAAATTTATTAAAACTGACATATTTTTATAATTAACTACAAAGAATTTATTTTTCTAGTAATTTCATCTATTTTTAATATTGACTCAGGGTTTTGTTTTATATCATTGGGATTAAGCGCCTTAAAACAATATGATCCAATTAAGTTAAGTTTTAAGTATTTCACAAAACCGTGTGTTGTATGATCTAAATATTTTTGCGAAGCTTCAATCTCTCCACCACCAACCATAATAAGAATCACTTTTTTGTCTTTTAATGCTTCGGTTTTATAAAATGGATGTGTCCTATCAACAAAATCCTTTAATAATCCAGAAATATTACCAAAATAATTTGGTGTTCCAATAACGATAATATCAGAACCGAGTATTTTTGCTCGAATTTGAGTCATATCGTCATCAATAACACACTCTGGTTTATCGTGACAGCTCAAACAACCAGTACAATGCTGAATATTTTTATCTTTAAGAAAGATTAATTCTTTTTCATTCTTTATGCCATCAAAAATTTTTGACAGCACAAAATCAGTATTCCCCTTTCTTGGACTTCCAGATATTAATAAAATTTTAGTCATATATTTTTTAAAGTTTAAACATAAATACAATAACACAGGCGTTAGAAATTAGCGACAAAGGAGAAGTAAGATTTGCATACTGAGAGGTTGAACCTCTCAGTATGTTGTCACATTCACAATTTTTTTCTATTAAGCTCTTCGCTAAATCTGTATCTTCTGCTATAAAATGACCGGAGCCATGCAATAAAATTAAAATTCAATATCAAGTTTCTTTTTTATTTTCTTAATATCCATCCCTGGAATATCTTTATTGTGTTCGTGGTGGTTTTCTATAAGTTTCAGCAGATCAATCAACTTTTCTTTCATACTATTGCGCTGGCTAGCCTCACGGGGAGTCATTCCATCCAAAGCTGGAATCGGCATATCGAGCCAATACTGGTAATAATCCTTCGTTTTCTGGGCTATTATTTCGTCGATTTTCTCCTCACTATCAGCTTCAATAAAATGAGTGTCAAATTGCATTTCTCGCCCTTGCGCGCTGGTTGACTTTTGCCCATTAGCTAATTTTTCTTCCAAATTCCATTCGCCAACCCAGTCTTTGATATTCTTCAAAAATTTTTTTTTAATTATTTCTAATCTTTCATGGGAATTTGCTTCAATAGTTATAAATTTACGCTTGAGTCGGAATTCACCAATAATAGAATCATTTTTATCTAACCAATGAAAAACTTTCTCCCGGCGGTCGTGATGCACAAATTGAAGCAATTTATGGCTTCGAAAAAAGTTTTCTAATTGCTTATAATCACTAACAGGCGCGCTAAACGAGCAGAAAATAAGATCATTGTTTTCTTTGTTTACTAATTTTAATTCACCCATAGTTAAATGATATTCTATTAAATTCTGAACAATCATCGGCGTCATAGTGTGTCGAAAATTAAACAGCCATTCTTCGCTTCCAGGTTGGAATAGTTTTAAAGCTTCTTTGTATTGATTTTTTAAATCGTTCAAATAACAATCTCCCTCCCGTGGAAAAGAAAGAATACAGCCGGTTATAGTTTGATTGTTTTTGTTATTTAAATTCTCAATACGGGCAAAAAGAATATCCCACTTTTTTATAGTCTCAGTGCCACTAATTTCATGTACGAAAAATTTTTCTCCGCTGAAATAATCCTTGAGCCAGAGGCCCTTGCCTTGTTTAACTTTCTGTACTTCGTACAGGGTTTTATAGGAATTCAATTTAGCCAAAAATGTTTCTATTTCTTCTTGTTCTAAAAGCGGTTTCTTTTTTTCCAAAAATAGCGAAAGCAGGGTTTGGTCAAGAAATTTATCTTCATAGTCAAGCATAGCATATTCGTTAGCCAGCTGAGTTAAAAAATCTTCATTGAAAAGTTCTATTGCCTTTTTAATGTCATGATATCCAAGAAGATGATGCAGAGCATTGTGTATAATGTTTTCATGTTTATTTGTCATCCAATCGATAACTTTGCGGCTGGCAAGCTGATTAAGAGTCAGTTTTTCATTTTTTTGTACTTCACTCCAATGATCTTTTTCCGCCTTAGCCCGCTCTGCATTTAAATTTTTGCCCGAGCAACATTTCTTATATTTTTTACCGCTACCGCACGGACAAGGCTCGTTTCTACCAACTTTTTTGGGTTTTAAATAACCTGCTTCAATTATTTCATCGATATTAGACAAAATATCACCGTCTTCCTGATGCATCACGAAAAAATTACCATCACCAACGGTTTTTTCTAATGTCTTAATAATTTGCTCCCTGTCATCATGGGGGCCACTGATATAAAGTGGCTTCCCCTCATGCCCGAACTCTATATCTTGCTTTAATTCCATTTCTCTCTCTGGTTCAAGTATATATTGACTTAATTTAAAACCCTTTTGAGGAGAAAAACCCAGATTCTTCGCATAATGGATGCTATTATAGATAATGCTATGCGCCAAATTAAAATCACATTCAACAGCAGGCTCATCAAAATAGACTTGTGTTTTCAAATCAGATTCGTAGGTAAGTTGATGCACATTAAAATCATAAAAAGTGTCTTTCAATCCTAAACAATAAATGTCAACTAAGTATACTCCAAACACCAAATGATCATTTGGTGTTTTCCGACTGATTAAAATTCGTGCCTGACCCATTTCCTGCCAGTTAGAGTTAATCAAACACTCATGGATCGGATAATCCTTTGACTGATATAATATTTTCACTTGTTTATAGTAATTGAACATATTTATTCTATCTCTAAAAATTTAAAAATAAAATAAGAAAAAATTTGGAAAAAAGTGGTGTCATTATATCATTTGCGCGAACTTTTTTCCAAGAAAAAATGAAAGACTAGCGTTCCTCGCGCGCTGAAGCGCCTCTGTGCAAAGCACAGAGCTTCTGCTGAAGCAGAAGTGCGGGGAAACGCCCTGCACTTCGCCACTAATAATCTGGGAGAATGAGGCGAGGTGCAGAAATGCAAATATGGACTCGGTTTTGCGAAAACTATTTTCTGGGAGAATGATTCGCAAAACCGAGACTAATGTTTTTGAAATTCGGCGGGGATTTTGAATTTTGTCCGCGCGGAGGCAGGGTCTGGGAGGGAATCCGCGCGGGCTTTTGTTTTTTGGGATTTTTTGGCGAATTATTTACAAATAAGGTTATTTATGTTAAATTATTTATATTATGGATAAATATGAGGATTATAAAATAAAACACATAACATAAACGAAGACTTTCAGGTGACGGAGGTCTCTCTTATGCCATCATTTATATCAAAAGGTAAACGTAAGTTTACTTATATTTGGCTACAAAAATCTGGATTTACAACATTTGAAGCCTTAGAACAAATAAAGCTATTTTTTAAACTTTCATTTGAGGATGTATGTAGCCAAGGATTAAAAGATGAGGATGCTATCACCGAACAACTTATTTCCATCAAGAAAATCTTGAAAGAAAAAGATATTGTAGTATTTAACAAGAAACACAAATTTAAAAATCAATTTTCAAAAATTAAGTTTGTAATGGGTCATGGCGAAAAACCAATAAAAGAAAGAGCTTTGCACGGAAATGCTTTTAAAATAGTGGTGAGAAATTTAAAATCTACAATTGCAGATAATCTTTCAAATTATGTCCACAATCACAAACAACTTTATTTTATAAATTATTATGACAATCAGCAATTTGGAATGCCTGGTGGCCCCTATAATACCCACCTGATTGGTAAGGCTATAGTAGAAAATAATTGGAAACAGGCTTATGAACAACTAAAAATTACAAATAATATTACGCAAGGGGCTGAACTAAAAGCAAAAGACATTTCAGATTACAAGAAAGTTTTTGATGTCATGAATCCCAAAAAAGTTTCATTTTTTGTGTCCGCATATAATAGTTTTCTGTGGAATGCGCAGGCATCTTTGTTGATAGAGAAAAATACTGAAAGTAAAAAATTTATATTCAAAAATGTTGGCAAATTATATTTGCCAACAAATGCTGTATTTCAATGTCCACATATTTGTGAAGCTGGAGGGTTCGAACTAATTCCAGAAAATTTTTTAGTAAAACCAAAACCGACCAAGAGATTTCTCTTGGTCGCCACTAATATGTATGCTCATGATTTAGAGTCTGACGATCTGCATAAAAATAAAATGAAAATTACACTTTCCTTTTACTTACCTACTGGAAGTTATGCGACCATGATAATAAAGCAACTATTTATAAACCTAAAAAATCAATAAATATGGACAAAAATATAGAAATTGAAATACGAGGACCTTTATCAAAAGGAGAATTTGGGGATCTGATAAAATTTTTTGACAGCAGTGGAAAAAAGAAATCAGAGAAAGATAGAGTATTGATTGATTATTCAACTTTTCTAGAGGGAGGGGTAGAACATAGAAAAAAAGATATACGATTGCGAGTGACCAATGGAATTCCTGAAATTATTGTTAAAATTGGCGAATGGGGAGGAAATGAGCAACGTAAAGAGCTCTCGGTTTTTACTAAACAAGGCGAGTTTGATACTTTGGTTGAAATTTTCGGCGAACTTGGGTTTGGTAAAGGCATGCTTTGTGTTAGAAAAAGTAAAGTATATGAATATAAGGATATTGAATTTGCATTGGTAGAAGTACCTGGACATAGTTATTATTACGAAGCAGAAAAAATGGCATCTGGTAATGAAAATGGCGATGAATTGGTTAAAGGAATTGAAAATGTTTGTAAAGAACTTAGTCTTGATATTTTTGATAAAAAACAATTTTTTGAATATGTAGAAAAACTAAATAAAGAATCTAATGAGATTTTTGATTATAAAAACTATACATCTAATTATTTCAAAAAAAGATTTGATCTAAAATAAAAAAATAACGGGTGGTCTGATTGAATCAAACCACCCGTTGTGATGATGTTATCCATGATGACCCTTCACAAAGACTCTCCCTCGGATTATCTTATGTGCTGGACGATTGTGGATGATTGCATGTCGAGCAAACTCTTGACCGCAAGAAGGACACTTTAGATCGCCTTTGGTGTAATCCGACATTATCATGTCGGAATAACACTTGAGGAGATGTCCACCACCTTCTTTTTTGTAGCGATACAATAGGGTTCGACACGCATTGCAGTGAACCGCGATGATGTATGTGTTTTTTTTCATTTCTGTATTACCTCCTAGAATGATGCTTTGATAGCGTCGAATTTCGGAGGACATACTCCAACGCAAGCGTTGCATGAGATGCAGTTATCGGCAATGACCGCCAGTGCTTTGCCATCAGCACTACGAACCATTGACAGGGCGTCAAATGCACAGGACTGAATACAGATTCCACAGCCTGTGCACTTTTCTTCAATCACGACTGGACGAGGTGATGAAAACTTATGCTCACCTGTTTTGTCGAGTGTAAGTCCGACGAGGTCTTTGACTGAAGCATACTTAGGATTCTCATCGAGAAACCTTTGTAGTCCAGCCTTTACTCGTCTAAAGACCGTAGGACCTTTCAGCGCAGGAGCTGTGTAGAGTTGAACTGCACTAGCACCTGCCATGAGCATTTGAATTACATCGTCTGCGGTGAAAATTCCACCACAACCGACAACAGGGATACTCACGGTTTCTGAAAGCTGATGCACGCACCATAGAGCGATAGGGAAAATTGCTTTTCCCGTCATCCCACCGCCTCCACCCTTGATTCCAAGTTTCGGTTTAGCGGTTTTGGTGTCTATCAACATTCCTGGACCAATGCTATTTGTGCAGACGATTGCATCTGCTCCGAGCTCTTCAGCTTGCTTTGCCATAGAGAACAGCAGATTTGAATAGTCTTGTCTAATCCCTAATGTCCCCTGAAACGGTATCCCGTTTTGACGCTAATGTCCCCTGAAATGAAAAAAGGGTTGCGTTATACAAAGCACTTTTCATAATAATGGTATATGAACATTATTATGAAAAATGTACGA
>JAHIYV010000137.1 GCA_018814635.1 Patescibacteria group bacterium
AATTTTTGTAATGTTGAAACAATTTATTTTTAATATTTAAAAATTCAAAATTAAGTCATTCAAAATTGATTCAAAATTCAAAATTGGAAATTCAAAATTTATGTTTAGTTTTAATTATTTTCAATCTTGTTTGGTAAATGAGATTTAAGCACACCAAGAATTTCTATTGCGATTTTTAATGCTGCATCTTTTTTTGCAAAAAGTTTTGTCGCTTCTTTCATTCGCGCCATTATTTCTTCGTTGCTACAAACTCTATTAATTTCCGCTAAAAAAAGATTAGGGGTTAAATTATGTTCCTCAATAACACTACAGGCTCCTGTTCTCGCATAAGCGTACGCATTTTTACGCTGATGGTCTCCATTAGTTTTGGAAATTGGGATGATAATTGATGGCGTTCCCCATATCGCAATTTCAAAAATAGATGAACCGCCTCGAGAAATTATCAAACTTGCTGTCCGTCCTACTGCGTTCATTTGCTGAGTATCTAAATAAGGGAATATTTTATATCGATTTTTATATGGATGGTCTTGTAAAATAATATCCATTGCTGCTTTAAAATTAGCGAAATTCTGTTGACCAACTTGGTGAACTATTTGATAAGACTCAAGAATTTTGGGACCAGCATTGATCATCGTGTCGTTTATAATTTGCGCGCCTTGAGAACCTCCTGTAACAAAAATAATTGGCGCGTGGTCGGCAAAATCAAACATCTCTCGCACATTTATTTTTGGTAAATCTAATAATTCTGATCTAATAGGATTACCTGTTAGCGCAACTTTTTCTGGCGGAAAATATTGCGCCGCTTCCGGATACGAAATAGCTATTCGTTTTGCAAATTTACCAGCAAATTTATTTGCTCTACCAGGCACACTATCTGATTCATGTATTATGATTGGAATTCTTAATAACCACGCGGCTATTGTAACAGGAAAGCTGGGATAAGCTCCCTTGCTAAATACAACATCTGGGTAAATAAAGAAAAGTTGAAAAAATGCGCGGATCGTCGCAAAAAAAGTTAGTATCGCGTCAAATATATTTAAGGGTGAAAAATATACTCTTAATTTTCCAGTTTTATTTTGTTTATAGATCAAATGATTTTGTTTTAACAATTCTTCATTATATGGCGCATTAGAAATATAATACATTTTAGTATCAATAAATCCTTCTTTTTCCAGCAACCGAACAAGCTCTTGCGATACCGCAATAATAGGATAAAAATGCCCACCTGAACCACCCCCTGTAAATACTATTTTCATACTTTTTTATGTTTAGAAACATTTAATACAATTCCTATAAGAAATAATGTTGCCAACAAAGCTGACCCCCCTTGGCTTATAAACAAAAGAGGTATTCCTGTGAGAGGAAAAACACCTAGCATGGCGCCAATATTAAAAAAAGATTGACCGACTATTAGTATAACAATTCCAACCACAAGAAGTCCACCAAATTGATCGGGTGCTCGTTTTGCTATTTGCAAACCCCGCACAGCAAGCGTGACAAAAAAAGCAATAAGAACCACACTTCCAATAAATCCAAATTCTTCGGCCGTAACAGCAAAAATTGAATCACCGATTGGTTCGGGCAGATTAGTAAATTTTTGAATACTTTGTCCAAATCCCCTGCCGTATAATTTGCCAGAACCAATTGCAATTAAAGATTGTTTAATTTGCCACCCGGCCCCAAGCATATCGCTAGTAGGGTCAAGAAATGTTAATAAGCGTTCTTTGGCATAGGGTCTCATTATTGTCAAAAACCAGAGACCTAGCATTCCTATGGTGACAAAACCAAATGTGTGTCTCCATTTTCCGCCGGCAACAATAAACATAGCAAGAGCAGAAACAACAATCACCGCAAGAGTTCCGGTGTCTGGTTGTTTTAAAAGTATCAAACTGATAATTGATAAAATAAGAAATATTTGTAATACGCCCTGTTTAGGAGAATGCAATTTATCTTTTAATGCCGACAAAAATGCGGCAAAATATATGACAAAACCCACCTTGAGAAATTCGGCGGGTTGTATGGAAAATGATCCAATTTTAAGCCATCGGTGCGCTCCTCCATGTTCAATTCCAACACCTGGCACAAAAACCAATAATGTTAAAAGTATTGACCCAATAAATAAATATAGAGAATATTTTTTCCAAAATTGATATTTAATTTTTGATGTTACAATGAGAGCTATAAATCCCAAAACAATACCAAAAAGTTGAGTAGAAAGTGTGCGCGCAAATGTTGTGTCTTCTTTTGCCAAAAGACCCATAAACGCAGAAACAAAAAGAAAAAAACCTGCAAATACCATAAAGATAACAAGCCAAAGAAAAAACTTATCAACCTTGTGCTTATTGCGTGTAGTCATATTATCCTATTAATGCTACAACAAGACCAATAATAGCGCAAATAATTGATATTACCCAATAACGCATTGTTACTTTATAAGACGGCCATCCAATTGCTTCAAAATGATGGTGTATGGGTGCTACTAAAAATACTTTTTTGCCTCCTCTTAACTTTTTTGAAGATATCTGAATAATATCTGACATAGTGGTTACAACAAGCGGAAAAGCAATGAGAGGAAGTAAAAGAACTTGTTGTGTTAAAAAAGCGATCACAGCAAGCGACATAGTAAGACCCATTGTCCCTGTTTCGGACATATAAAAGCGCGCGGGTGGAATATTAAACCATAAAAATGCAAGCAACCCTCCCACAAGCACAAAACAAAAAGCAGCCAGATCAATTTGGTCTTGGAAAAACGCTATAACCCCATATGTGGCAAAACTAGACATAAATACTCCACCAGCTAGCCCATCCAAACCATCTATTACACCTCCGGAATAAACGCCAAGCATAACAAGTATAAAAAAAGGGATAAATAACCACCCAACATTCAGCGTGCCAAAAAACGGAACTAAAATAGAAGTCATTTCAAGCTTCACAAAAAACCACCAAGCACCCATAATAGAAACAATCAAAACAACAAACAGGCGTTTTTTCAATGATAAACCACCCGCAAGATAATCAGCTTTTCCTGTAACTTCAAAATAATCATCAACAAGTCCAATCAAAGAACCTACAAGTAAAGTAAACAGAGGAAGCCATGTTTGGTTACGACTTAAAAAACTCAGCTTTTCTGTAGTAAAATTTGGGAAAAGAAATGCCAGCAACCATAAAACAAAAATTGTAATGAATGCGCTTCCCCAAATAATTATACCACCCATTTTAGGGGTTCCAACTTCTTTATCTTTGTGTAATTTATTAAAAATAGGAGTCTCTCCTCCTCCGAGCGCCATTTTACCCGCGCGCTTTTTCCACATTTTATTTTTATACAAATACCCCGAAATAATTGGCGTAATAATAATGCCAACAAAAAACGCGATGGTGGTTGGTGTTATCACTTTAACCACATTTATTATTTCCGTGTCCATATATTTCAAAATTAAAATGTAAAAATCAAAAATTAAAAGGACAATTATAAAATGTTAAAATTTTTAGATAATTAGACTTGTCCCGTAATTAGTTTCGTAGCGAAATTTCCAGATTTTGAGTAGAATTTTTTATAAATTTTTTAAGCTCACCCTGTTAAATAGTCGCGAAGCGAATTTAACAGGGCAAGTGCCTAAATATAGGCGTAAAAATTTAGAAAA
>JAHIYV010000023.1 GCA_018814635.1 Patescibacteria group bacterium
CTTCAAACTCGAGCTTCTTTCAGCAAAGACAAAACTTAATCATTTTGCCCTTCGGTCGAAAATTTATGTTCGCGCATTGATGGCAAGTTTCAAAGAACTGCAAAATTTACAAAAAAATGCGCGCGTAAGGTGAGTTATTAATTAAATTTCCATATGGACCCGCATCTATTTTTAGCAAAGTAGACTCGCACTTTATTGTATTAAATCCAACTTTTTGCATTATTTTACTTAATTTTTCTTTTGAAAAAAAATTAAGATGTTGGACTCGGTGAAAAATCGCTGCGCAATCAGGACAAATTACTTTATATTTATCTAAATTCTCATTACTTGGTGTGGAAATAAAAATATATCCGCCCTTTTTTAATATCCTGCGCATTTCCCCTAAAGTACTTTTTAATTTTTCTGGAAGAATATGCTCTATTGTTTCTAGTGAAAAAAGAAAATCAAAAGTATTATCTTCTATATTTTTATTGGGTAATCCGTCGGTTAGTATGCCACCTTTGAATAGTTTATTATCCTTAAATTTTTCCTCAATCACGCTTAAGGATTTTTGGGAAGAATCAAGCCCCCAGCAAGCTATTCCTTCGGTAAATAAGTAATCCATTAAATATCCAGCTCCACAACCGTAATCAAGATTATTACCGTCTTTTTTAATATATTTTTTAACACGCTTTATAATATCTTTACCTGTTTCGCGAGCAAAAGAAAATTCTAAAAGTCCATTATTCATAACAAAATAGTCCCAGAAATTATTTATTTTTTCTTCGTTCCATTCTACTTCATGTGGTTTGTCATAATTATTCATTTTTTTATTATGTGTTTCATAAATTTTTAACTACAAATTAAATTAATAATGATTTTAATTAAAACATCTTTTTCTTTTGGGTCACTTTCCGCAATAAGAAGAGCCAGCGCGACTAAAGCGTTATCATTGATTTTTCTTTCTCCTGTTTTGCGATAAAGATAGTTATTCTTATCTAAAAAATAAACAAACAAAAATGAACCAACGCGCTTATTGCCGTCAATAAATGGGTGGTCTTTAATTGTAAAATACAAAAGATGCGCCGCTTTTTCTTCAATTGTTTTGTAAAGTTCCTTGCTGTCAAAAGTCTGGTATAAATTTTTAATGATTGCCTCAAATTTATTAGCAGGTTCTTTTCCAAAAAAATCATTGGTGTTTTTTTGCTCCATTAATTTTTTCTTTATTTCCACAATAACGCCAACACAATTTTCATAACACAAAATAAATCGCGCTTTTTTGCCTTTTAATTTTCGCAATGTTCCTTTGTCATACTGCCCTAAAATAAAGAAAGTTTTAGAATAATCCGCAAGCAAATTTAAAATTTCTTTTTCTTGTCCTCGCAGTGTGTTTTGTTGAGTTTTCTTTCGCAAAAAATCAATAGCATTTTGCAATTCTTTGAATTTTTCATTTGCTTCCGATAGTCTTTTCTGATTAATAGTATAACCTGACAAAATATGCTGTTTTAGCGTTTTTGTCGCCCAGATTCTAAATTGTGTTGCTCTTTGTGAATTTACACGATAGCCAACAGAAATAATCATATCTAAATTATATAAATTCATTTTACGACTCTTGCCGTCTGCGGCAACCTGTTCCAAAATGGAACAGGTTGCTTTTTGATTTAATTCTCCTGTTTGGTAAATATTATTAATATGTTTTACTATTGCAGGACGATTCACATTAAAAATCCGCGCCATTTGATGCGCATCTAACCAAATTGTTTCTTCGCGCAAATTTACTTCCAAAGATATATCTCCGTCTTTAGATTTGTAAATAATAATTTGATTTTGATTTAAGTTTTCATTTTTCATAATTTTATTTATTTTAATTATTAAATTCTCGGGCAAAGTCACTTAGACCAATCCTCTCAACTTCTCGCTCTTTGAAATATTTAAACATTCTCTGCGATATAACATAAATTTTTATAACTTTTATGTAGATAATATGATTGGATAATTTTATAGTTGACAACTATAAAATTATTTTTAATTAAACATTTTTTTCTAAAACATAAAAATGATGATATTGATTCTCAAACGGGATGAATTCTTTTTTTATTCTAAAATATTTTTTAATTACTTGTCTAATCTTACGCGACGAATAACCTCGTTTCCCAATTTCCCAGCAGTGTTCATTTGGTTTATGTTTTATAAAATATGGAACTTTAAAAGCGATTTTTATTTCCTTAATAAATGGAATTTTAAAACTAAATTTTATTGGCGGACCAAAATGCGGTAACGATAACACAACATCTTTTTTTGCTATTCTTTTTATTTCTTTAAGACATTTTTCAAATTTTTCAAAAGGCAAGTGTTCTAATACTTCACAACATAAAACCACATCAAAACTATTATTAGGCAATGCAATATCATCTACTGAACCAATAATATTCGGTTCTAACTCACTTTCAATGTCAAAAGTTTTTACTTGCTTAATATATTTTTTTAAAACTTCGCCAACCATAGCGTCACCACTTCCTATAATTAACAAATTTTTAGGCGTTAATTTTAAAACCTCATCTATTTGATGCCAATAACTCACCCATCTTTCAGGATAAACATATTTTTTAAAAGAATAGTTTATATTATTCATAATTTTTTATTAAAACTAAATATTGCATTGGGCAATCTCGTTTAATTAATTTATCTAATTTATCTAACAATAAAACGATTAAATAAATCGGAATTTTAATTATTCTAAATTTTAAATAACAATCTATTAAATTCACTGCTGAACTAAATGATCCTCCAAATTTTATTATTTTAAATTCCAAAATTTTACGCTTTTTCTTTAATTCTTTAAAAATAGAAATTAATCTGTCCTCTGTAAATCTATTACAATCTGTTGGATGTTTAGCCACGCCAGAAATCAATGGAATATTAAATAAAATAAACTTTGTGGATGTCCGCAAAGATTCAGTGAAACAATTCATATAATTATCAACTAAATAGATTAGATTAAAAAATACGATTCCATCAAATTTTTTGTCTGGAATAGAAACTTTTTTTCAACGCTAAAAATATAGTCTAAATATAAGTCCGATATTTGAATATAATTAGATTGTTTTAATGTCCATTCTTTAGGAAAAGCTCTTTGATGAGAAGTTGGCTCGCTTCCTATTTCTAATACAGAATATTTGTTATTTAACCATTTTTCTTTTTGGAACAAATTTTTTAATTCGCAAAAAAGCAATGCTCTGCCAATTGATTTCCCTTTTAATATTTCAAATAAAAAATATTTAAAAATCATATTCTGCCATATTTTATAATTCCTTTAAATTGCATAAATGAAACTTCAGAATCTATTGAATTTCTCGGCAAATCATATAAATCAGAAACGCGAGATATTTTGCCCTTTTTTGTGGAAAAAGCAATGCCAAAATATTTTTGAACCAAACTTTTTACATTTTTATTAAAATCACCGAACGGATACGCAAATACTCGGCATTTTTTATTTAACTTTTCTTCTATAATTTGTTTGGATTCTAAAATTTCATTTTCAGCAACTGTTATTTCTATTTTTGAAAGTTTAGGATGTGTAATAGTGTGCGGTTCAAAATCAATTAATCCGGAATTATGCATCTCTTTAATCTGCTCCCAGTTTAACATATTTATTTTAGTTTTATTTTTAAGTTTTAGTTTTGTTCCTACTCGCCCAACAGTTAAAAAAATAGTGGCTGGATATTGATATTTTTTCAAAACAGGAAAAGCTGTTTCATAATTATCCGCGTACCCATCATCAAAAGTAATTATGATAGTTTTATTTTTATTTAAAATTTTCTGTTTATTATTTTTTAATAAAATCAATAATTCAGCCACGCTAATAATATTAAAATTATGTTGCTTGAGATAATTCATTTGTCTTTCAAAATCTCTTAATTTAACGGTAAAAAACGCGCGGTTTTCCACAACAGAATGATACATCAAAGA
>JAHIYV010000024.1 GCA_018814635.1 Patescibacteria group bacterium
TCTGGGTCCAGAAATCGTGGTTATGTTTCTAGGTTCCGTTTTTCAACGGAATGACAAAGTGGGGAAGATAACACGAAATAACAAAGAAAAAACAAATTAGTTTTTAAAAGGATTTTGTAACTCCACAAAGATTTTATTTGACTATTATTTACTTTTTGTTAATATAGTTGGTACGCAGTAATTGCGTGTTTTTCTTTGTATTTTTATATATACAAAGAACGGTTTATTATTAGTTTTTGAAAGTTGAATTTAGTGAAAATAATTTAGTTGCTTCTCGCGAGTTAAATTTTTTTTCATTAAAAGTAATCTTTCAATTTGTTTATAACATTAAATATTATTATGGCAACAGAAGCTTTTGACAGGTCTAAGCCACATGTAAATGTGGGAACAATTGGTCATGTTGACCACGGGAAAACAACTCTTACCGCAGCGATTTTATATGTGTTAAATATGGCGGGTAAAGATGTTAAACTTAAAAATGTTGACCAGATTGACAACGCGCCAGAAGAAAGAGAACGAGGCATTACTATCGCACTTTCTCATAATGAGTATTCAACAGACGCACGCCACTACGCGCATATTGATGCGCCCGGACATGCTGATTATATTAAAAATATGATTACAGGCGCCGCACAGATGGATGGAGCTGTTCTTGTGGTGGCTGCGACAGATGGAGTTATGCCACAAACTCGCGAACATATTTTACTTGCAAAGCAAGTTGGCGTTCCAAAGGTTATTGTATTTCTTAATAAATGCGATATGGTGGATGACGCAGAATTGATTGATATGGTGGAAGAGGAGGTGCGAGAACTTCTTACAAAATACGAATTTGATGGCGCAAATGCGCCAGTAGTTCGTGGTTCAGCATTGAAAGCGTTAGACGCAAAATCAGTTGACGATGAATGGGCTAAGAAAGTTCTTGAATTGGCAGATGCATTAGACTCATATATTCCGACACCTGTGCGTGACATAGAAAAATCATTCCTTATGCCAATCGAAGATATTTTTTCAATTGAAGGACGAGGCACAGTAGTAACAGGAAGGATAGAGCGTGGCCAAGTTAAGGTAGGTGAGGAAATTTCAATTGTTGGGCTAAAAGAAACAGCCAAAACCACTGTTACTGGTATTGAAATGTTTAACAAAAGCCTTGATTTAGGTATGGCTGGAGACAATGCGGGTATTTTACTTCGCGGTATGAAAAAAGAAGATGTTACCCGAGGACAAGTTCTTGCAAAGACAGGTTCTGTTACACCTCATACTGAATTTGAAGCTGAAATATATGTTTTGACAAAAGAAGAAGGTGGTCGACATACTCCGTTCTTGACCGGTTATAAACCTCAGTTCTATATGAGAACTACTGATGTTACAGGAGATGTTACGCTACCAGAAGGAACTGAAATGGTTATGCCGGGTGATACAGTTACATTCAAAGTTAAATTAGTTGCTCCGATTGCTCTTGAAGAAAAACAACGATTTGCGGTTCGCGAAGGAGGCAAGACTGTTGGCGCGGGAGTTATTACTAAAATTGTTGCATAAACCTGTAACAAACACTTGACCAAATTGTAAATTAACAGTAGTCTTCCATTATGATTACGAAAGAAGCTGAAAAAATAAAAAAAGAAAAAAAAACAGTTAAACAGAAAAGCATAAAAAAGAAGACTGTTAAAACTAAACAAAAAGAAAAAGAAGAAGTTGCGCATAAATTAAGAATTTGCATAAGCGCGTATGAACATAAAATTCTTGATACCTCTGTAAGGCAAATTATTGATACAGCTTTGCGTTATGACGCAAAAATTGTTGGGCCAGTACCCCTACCTACCCGTATCAAAAAATACACAGTTAACAGAGCATCTTTCGTTTATAAAGATGCTCGAGAACAATTTGAGATAAGGGTACACAAAAGATTGATTGATATATTGAACCCGGAACAAAAGGTTATTGAAGCGCTTACCAACCTGAATCTTCCGTTAGGAGTAAGTATTGATGTAAAAGTAATGTAGGACAGAACTTATAAAAAACAAAAAAAGACAGATTGAAAGAGTGAAATTCTTGTAAGTAGCGAAGCAAGGCCTGTGTAACAAAAGGTAACTTCGCACAGTAATGATAATATGACAAAATTTATTTTAGGAACTAAGCAGAGTATGACGCAATTCTTTAATGAAGAAGGGCGGAGTTTTCCAGCAACTCTTTTGTCTGCGGGTCCGACCGTTGTTACTCAAATTAAAACAAAAGAACAAAATGGGTATTGCGCGGTTCAGGTTGCTTTTGGTGAGCGAAAAGAAAAAAATATAAATAAAGCTCAAAAAGGACACTTTGCGGCGGCGGTAGCGGGAACAGGTGTTGTGGCGGAAGAGATGGCAGTAGCAGAAAAGATCGAAAAAAAGATTGCAGACACAGACATAGACACAAAAGAAAAAGAAGAAGAGACAGATAAAGCAACTGACACAATAAACCAAGGACCGTCCTCGGCAGCACAAGACGAAAAAGTAGGGCGTAGTAATTTTGCTTTTGCCCGTGAATTTCGTTTGGCTGAAAATGATGAAAATATTACAAAATTAAAAGTGGGGGATACTATGGATCTCTCGTCTTTTGCAATAGGGGATAAGGTGCGAGTTACTGGTACTTCCAAAGCAAAAGGTTTTCAAGGTGTTGTAAAAAGACACGGTTTTCATGGAGGACCACGCAGTCATGGGCAGAAACATTCAGAACGAGAGCCTGGTTCTATTGGAGCGACAGGTCCACAAAGAGTATTTAAGGGAACACGAATGGGAGGTAGAATGGGTGGAGATAGGGTGTGCGTGAAAAATCTTACGATACTTGGAGTGGATGTGGAAAATAATCAACTTTTAGTGTCTGGCGCTGTGCCAGGACGCAGAGGAACACTAGTTGAAATCGTAGGATAAACAAAATTATTAATATGGAAGCAAAAATATATAACAGCGAGGGAAAAGAAACAAACATAATTGTATTAAAAGACGAGGTGTTTGGTCTTTCATGGAATAATGATTTAGTGCGCCAAGTTGTAGTCACTATGCAAAACAACGCGCGTGTTTCAATCGCGCACGCTAAAGACCGCAGCGAAGTTTCAGGAGGTGGACATAAGCCTTGGCGTCAAAAAGGAACTGGTCGCGCGCGACACGGGTCAAACAGATCACCTATTTGGATTGGTGGTGGCGTTACACACGGTCCTTTGTCTGAAAAAAAATATGGTGGAAAACTAAATAAAAAAATGAGAATAAAAGCATTATTTGTTGTCTTGTCTGAAAAGATAAGAAAAGGGGAAGTTTTATTTGTTGATTCTTTGAATCTTGATGAGCCAAAAACCAAAGACGCAAAAAAGGTGCTTGAAAATTTAAGTAAAATAAAAGGATTTGAAACATTGCTTTCTAAGAAAAAAAATTCAGCATTTGTTGCGCTTGATGAACCCAACAAAAACACAATTCGTGGTTTTGCTAATTTTGGCAATCTCTATTTAGATGATGTGAAGAAACTTAATCCTGTAACTGCCTTAAAATACAAAATACTTATTATTACCAACCCACAGGAAAGTGTTAAATTTATTGAGAGTAAACTCGCTTAATTTATATGACTATTTTAGATATATTAAAAAAGAAAATAGTATCGGATGACACAGAAACAGAGAAAACTGTGACAGTTGCTCCTGCGCAAAAAAAGTCTGCGCAAAAAATAGAAAGCAAGCATATTGAAAAGGTTGATACTAAGAAAACTAAAACTGTTCAGCAAAAAACCACAACATTGCGAAACATCTTGCAAAATCCACGAGTTACAGAAAAAGCTGCTGTTCTTGCGGAAAAAAATGCTTATACTTTTGAAGTGGATCCGCGTTCTACTAAATTGGAAATTGCGCGCGCTGTTAAACTTATTTATAAAGTTGAGCCAGTGCGAGTAAATATTATAAAACAACAAGCCAAAAAAGTTGTATTTCGTGGTAAAAGAGGAACACGAAAAGCTGTTAAAAAAGCAATTGTGTTTTTAAAAGTGGGAGATAAAATAGATTTTATATAATAATATAA
>JAHIYV010000025.1 GCA_018814635.1 Patescibacteria group bacterium
AAAGCTATATTTTTCAATAGCTTCTCCGTATAATTTGGTACTAGATTTAGCTAGTAACCCTACTTGGCTCCGTATACTTAAAATAGTTCGAACATTTTTCGCCGCCTGCGGCGGCGAAAGCAAGCCCCTGTAATTTGCGGCCCGCCCGCAAACGGGCTCGCCGCGTTCTTTGACAATTTCAAGTTTTTCTTTGGCGGCAAATTCTTTATTTCCTAAATAAGATTTTGTATCAGTTTACTTGGTTTGTCGGAGACCCCTTTAGAAAATTCTCAATATTCCCAATAAAAATTTCCTGTTTCGCTATTCTTGCCTCTTTTGTTATGTAAGCGATCGGGGGATAAATTATACAATTCTTAAATTTCGAGAGTTTATTTATATTTTCTTGAGACATCTCGTCAGAATGATCCAAAATGAAAGTTATATCTCCGTTTTCTAGTCTTTTCTCTAAAACGCTGATGCTCACTAATTCCATCGGTGCCGTGTTTATCACAACAGCTCCCTTTTTGATTTTTTGAATTCTTTCTTCGTTCAAAAAATTCTCAGTGTCTTTTACTTGAGCGAAATGAAGTGAGAGAAAATCACATTTAGGAATTAAGACGTCTGCATCTTCATATTTTACGCCCTTCATCTCAAATTCCTTTGTCTGATTTATATTCTGTTTTGAATTTTTTTGCTAATTTATTAGCGACTTCATCATGTTTTGACATAAGTTTTTATTAAATTACTTATTAACAGTAGATTGCCTATTGACGACTATTCAAAGATACCCTACAATTAGAGTGTAGTCGAAAATAAATAGAAAGTCAATAGCTACAAACTTATGCTCACAAAACGTCAAAAACAGGCCTTAGATTTTATTACCTCTTTTCAAGAAAAGAAGGGGTTTTCGCCTTTGCTTGAGGAAATAAAAAAGCACCTTAAATTATCCTCCGTTTCCACAGCTCATCATCATGTTAAAAAACTTCAAGAAGCCGGTTATTTACAAAAAGAATACAACCAGCCACGAGCGCTATCAACAAGAAACGAGAAAGCGACAATTGAAGTGCCGTTAGTCGGAACAATAGCGGCTGGACAGCCAATTGAAGCAATAGAAACGCTTGGTGAAACAATAACCGTCTCAAAAGATGAAGTCGGAAAATATGGGAAAAACTACGCGCTGAGAGTTCAGGGCAATAGTATGATTGACGAAGGAATTTTTGACGGGGATATTGTTGTTATCAGAAAACAAGAATTTGCCGACAATGGGCAAACAGTTGTTGCCATAATTGACGACAACGAAGCAACCCTAAAAAAACTTTACAGAGAAAAAAATCGAATTAGATTACAGCCGGCAAATCCAACACTTTTTCCTATTTATAGAGAAGAAGTTGAAATTAGAGGAGTTGTTGTAAAAATAATCAGAAATTTAGAAACGCAAATTGAAAAAGAAAAGGTTAAAGACGAAAAATATATTAGAAGAATAGATTATTCATGGGATTATAGGGGCGAAAAAACAAAAACATATACTCACGGAATACATACATATCCGGCAATGTTTATTCCACAAGTCGCAAGACGACTTTTAGAAAATTATAGCCGAGCAGGAGAAACGATTTGCGATATTTTTTGCGGATCTGGTTCCGCGTTAATTGAAAGTAGACTTTTGGGCAGAAATGCTTTTGGCATTGACTTAAATCCTTTGGCAATCTTTTTAGCGAAAGCCAAAACAACGCTAATCAATCCCTCAACGCTTACGAATGAATATTTTAAACTTCTTTCCGAAATTGAAAAAATAAAAGAAACGGAAATAAAAAAGCCGATTTTTAATAACATTGATTTTTGGTTTAAAGAAAAAGTTATTATTCAATTAGCAAAAATCAAAAAGGCAATTTTAAAAATAAAAGACGAGGATATGCGAAATTATTTTATGGTTTCGTTTAGTGAAACCGTGCGATTATCATCAAATACAAAAAACGGCGAGTTTAAGCTCGTCAGAATAAAAAAGGAAAAATTAGAAACTTATAACCCCGATGTTTTAGGAATTTTCAAAAAGAAAACGGAAGCAAATATCAAGGGGATGACTGATTTTTACAAAGATATAAATAAAAAAGCTTGGACTAAAATAATTTATGGCGATTCCTCAAAAGCCAACGGTATAAAAGATAATTCAATTGATTGTATTATCACTTCTCCACCCTATGGAGATTCAAGAACAACAGTAGCTTATGGCCAATTTTCTCGCCTTTCGGCACAATGGATAGACATTTTTGAAGATCCAAATAAAGCGTCTGGCGTAGATAATGAATTGCTTGGCGGAAAAGCAACGAAAACCCTTGAGCATACTTTGGACTCAAAATATTTAAAAGATTCCTTAAATAAAATTGCTAAAATAGACGAAAAGCGGGCTAAAGATGTTTTAAGTTTTTATATCGGCTTGAATGATTGTTTGAAACAAGCATATAAAATGCTCAAACCTAAAAAATATTTCTGTTTGGTTGTTGGCAATCGGCTCGTAAAACAAGTACGAATACCAACTGATTTTATAATTGCAGAATTAGGCGAGAAAATTGGATTTACTTGCGAAGATGTTTTTGTCAGAAATATCCCCGGAAAAAGAATGCCTATTAAAAACTCGCCAACAAATATTGTCGGGGCATTAGAAGAAACGATGAATAAAGAGAGTATTGTTGTTTTGAGAAAAGACTAAATAATTTGAGTAAAATTATCAAAAAGATCTAAAAAATCTCTTTTGTTTATTCTAAAACCAGTGCCGTGGTCATGGTATTTTCCTTTATTTTTCCCGCTTCTATAAACGCCTATTCTAATATCAATTTTCAATTTATCGCTTTCAATGGCAGACTTAAATTTATTGATATTGAGATTTGAAAGTAAATAAGCTTCTGCGAAATGGAACTTTTCATTTTTAGTTTTTCGCTCACCTTTTGTTTCCGCAAAGGCCAATAGAATTTTATCTGATTTTGCTTTCAAAACATCATCAAAAATAGAAATAGGCCAATATGCCTCTATTTTGGATTTATTTTTTAAAACAAGTTTTTCACCCTCAAAAACAACTTTGAATGATTGTGGATTTTTCCGTGAGCCGCAAACTGTGGAATGTAAATTATACTTTCCTTGAATTCAAATCTGAACCGGGAACAATCCCTTAAAACAAAAACTTCGTTTCTGTTAAGATAATATCACTTTACAA
>JAHIYV010000026.1 GCA_018814635.1 Patescibacteria group bacterium
TGAGAAAAAAATATTTTATCAATATTCTTAATAATGCAAATTTCATTTTACCTAACTCTTATTATACAGAGCATTTTTATCGAAAATTAGTGTCACAACAAAAAATGCTGGTACATTATCCAGGAATAAATATGAAATATTTTGATGAAATTAAGAAAATACAAAGAAAACAAGATAATTTTATTAAAATTGGATATATCGGTTCTTTAAGTAAAGAGAAGGGAATAATATTACTGCTGGATACATTTAAAAAAATATCATTAAAGAAAAATATTCGT
Source organism: Patescibacteria group bacterium (assembly GCA_018814635.1). GTDB lineage: Bacteria > Patescibacteriota > Minisyncoccia > Phycocordibacterales > JAGLOS01 > JAGLOS01. The sequence continues at coordinate 279 of JAHIYV010000026.1, forward strand.
TTATATATTTACGGACATGGAAAAATAATGACAGAAAAATTCATAAAAGAATCAGCGAGCAATGATAAGCGTATTTTATTTTTTGGAAAATATGACCATAAAGATATTAAAAATATTTTATCTTCTATTGATATCTTGATAGTTCCATCTATTTGGGAGGAGGCATATGGTTTAGTTATACTCGAAGCATTAGCCGCTAATGTAACTATAATAGCGTCTGATACTGGAGGAATAAGCGAGAGAATAATTGACGGGTATAATGGATTTTTATTTAATAAAGGCGATGTTACGCATTTAAAGGAAAAAATAGAATATGTAAGCAATAATTACTCTACTATTCAAAAGTCATTAAATTTTAAAATGTCCCAAGTTGATATAAAAAAAGATATTGAAAAATTGTTAAAAGTATATAACTATATTATTAAATCACAAAATTGTGATTTTTTTAACTATAAATTTGATGAAGATATAAAATTAATTTCAAGTTTTTTGAATAAAGATTTTAAAACAATACGAGAAAAACTTTTTGTTGATTTTTTAAATCCCGGTTTTGATATAAAAAAAAGTTGGAACAAATTTGCTCCTAAAAACAAAGAAGAAATACAAAAATATTATTCAAGCACAGAATCATTTATTATCAGTTTAACAGCAATTTATAAAACTTATGATAGATTTATTTGGAGAAAAAAAGCAGTTGAAATTTTTTTAAAATTTAATGTTAATACAATTCTTGATTTTGGTGGGGGCGTAGGTTATGATACTGAGTATTTTTTTAAATTTTTCGGTGCTACTCTTTATGAATTACCATCTCTTACAGCTAAATTTGCTAAATTTAGGTTTAAAAGATTAAATTTAGATATACCGGTAATTACAAGCTTGAAGGAAGAGTTATTTGACGCAATTTATTGCACTGAAGTTTTAGAGCATTTAGTCGACCCTCAACAAACTTTAAAATTATTTCATAAATATCTTAAAAAAAATGGAGTATTGATTGTTACTCATAGTTTTGAGCTAGTCGGAGAAGAATACCCTTCTCACCTTCAACAGAAAGCTGAGTTAATAAAAAATTTTATTTTAATAGTAGAAAATTTTGGATTCAAATTTTTAAATCACGAAAAAGTTCCTGGCAACAAATTTTATATTTTTAAAAAGCTTTAGGTTAAATTTTATTATATATATTTTTTTGTGAGTTAAATCTTATTATTTTTTTCCAGTAAATCAAGTCAAGTATTAAAATAAAAAATAAAAATAAAATCTTACTAATTATAACGCCTATTATGCCAAAAATAGGTACTAATGTTAATAATGAAGCAATTAGTATAATTTGCGGTATAATCGTGACCTCATATAGCATTTTTTTTGGCGTATAAATTAACTTTGAATTACCAATCGCATTTAATAAAGCAATTGGAGCTGTTAGCATAATGCTTATACCAAATATTTGCGAGAAAAATATTGAATCCAAATATTTTGGAAAAAATATTTTAAAAAAATAAGGAGCAAAAAATATATACATTAAAGCCATGCAACTACCTATAAAAAATAATAGAAACAACCTTTTATAGAGTATTGAATCAATTTCGTGGAAAGAGCGTCTAGCGAGCTTTGGCAGGGCTAAGGCAGGAAGATTTTTAAATAAGCCCTTAATTTGTTCAATAGGAGCAATAGCAAAAGCATAGATTGCCAGTTCGGCGACGCCTAAATAATGAAATAGTAAGATTTTGTCTATGTGCGTGGCGACAGCCCCCAAAATTCCTATTAAACTTAAATGTTTGCCGTAGGGGATTGTTTGTGGGTCTTGTTGGGAGTTTGGTCTAAATTTTTTGAGAGTAATTTTAAGAAAAATAAAACGAAGAAATGTCCATGGAATAAAATATGCGAGTAAGACAAAAAATAGATTTTGAGTAAAGCATAGCGTGATAATTAAAATTGTGATTGCTGTAATTTGACTGATAATCTGATATTTTGTTGAAATTTTGAACTGTTTTTTGCCGACCAATAATGACCCATAGACAGAAAATGAATCCATAAACGGTAAAAAAACTGAAATAATTAAAAAAGAAATTGTGAGAGTGGTGTTGTTATTAAAATAATAATAACCAGCTAACATCAAACTCGCGAGCGCGCCGAATAATCCCCAGCGAATTTTTGTTTTTAGAGCCGGAATAAGTGAACCTTCATATCCGCGCGACACGGCTTGCGTAATAGCAGTATTCATTCCGGAAAGTGTTGGAATGGCCAATATGCTAGCGATTGAA
>JAHIYV010000027.1 GCA_018814635.1 Patescibacteria group bacterium
ATCAGGAGAATCTACAAGTTTTTGTGTTGCTGTATAACCATGCACAGTATTTAATAAAGCTTTTTCTACTCCAACACTCTCGTTTAGAATTTGTATAACAGGACTAGAGGCATTTGTTGTGCAAGAAGCATTTGATGATATTTGACAAGTCGCGAGGCTCTCTTCATTTATTCCCATCAATACGGTTGCTGAGCTCACGCCTGCAACTGAATCCCCTTTCCCTGGAGCAGAAATTACCACACGAGAAGCTCCTGCATCAAGATGCAATTTTGCTTTTGCAAACTCCGTAAAAAACCCTGTTGCCTCCAGCACCACATCAATATTCAAATCTTTCCACGGCAAACAAGCTGGGTCTTTTTCACTTAAAAAAACAATGTCTTTCCCATTCACTGTTAAAACCGCGCTTCCATTATCATCTTTTATTGAAATATCTAAACCACTCTTCCCATATGCTGTGTCATACTTTAATAAATAAGCAAAATTTTCAATGTCATTAAGATCATTAATTGCAACAATATCAATTGTATCTTGTTCCATCGCCAACCTAGTAAATGCTCGTCCAATACGCCCAAACCCATTAATTGCAACTCTTATTTTTTTCATATCTTACAATAATTATTAGCTTTTAATAAAATTTCCTCGTGACAAAACCCTGAGATATAAAATGAAGGTTTAGAAAAAAACAATCTTCTCAATTTTACCTATAAGAGATATAAGTTTTTCAAAACAACCCCCTTCTTAAGTGAAATTGGTTTTGTGCGATATGGTTGTGAATACGATCCATCGGCCAACTTTTTCTCTATCGTAAAGTAGTATATTCCAGGTGATGTTAATAAATAAAAATTACCAAACTCGTCAGATACCACTTTCTTTAGTAATCTATCGTCATTCATAAAATACGCTTTGATTATGGCAAAAGGAATGGGAAGGTCTGTATTTTTATCAACAAGCTGAGTAACTTTGTGGCACTGATGCTGAATAAGTTGAATTAGGAAAATAAAAATATACAAGATAAAAATATAGCAATTAAACATCAAGCTAGGGTCTAGCCATAATGCGTACGCAGAGAAAGCAAAGCCGGCAAAGAAAATTAATTTTGCAATAATAAACAAAGCTTGTTTTTTCCATAAATGTGAAACAAAAAGATTTTTTTGCTGTTTTATATATTCATTCCAATCAAAATCTATTGGATCAAGGGGTATATTTTTTTGAATAAGTTTAGAGGTATCTGCATTAATTTCAATAGGCCCCCCAAAGTATAAATTATCATATAATTCATCCTCTGTTTGCCCAGCAAATTTTTCAGATGGAAATTTATAATAAGTTTTATCCACATTTAATGTATATGAACCATAAGGGACCAGAAAACCATAATGCCCATCAATATCTGATATTGCAGTTTTGTTGTTTTGTCCTTCTTTTTGAATCTTTATATAAGCTAGATCAAGTGGTCTTTTTGTTGCAGAATCATACACCACGCCCCACTGTTCTTTTTTGCGTTTACTGAAAAAACCAAATAAAGAAGAGAAAAACCTAAGGATAATCAACCAAAAATCCATAAGTGATGTAATTTGCGTGGCTAGAACAATAACTTGCGCGGCTCCTACGCTAACCCCAGTATATGTAACCACTTTCTGAATAGTGGGATTAAAATATTCTTTGTATGGTGTTATTTTTTTGTGCGTATCAAGTATATTAAGCATATTAGAAAGTTTTTTTGTTGGTTGATATCTAGAATTATAAACGACAATATCGACATTGTACTTACCGCCCTTGGTGAGAGCGGGAACTACTGCCTCGTATGCTGTTTTATCTTGGTTTAACCGTAGTAAGTATTCGTTTTTACTACCTTCTTGGATATTTGTAATTGTTGCAATAATTAACTCCGCGTTTTCCGGTGTTTGGTCGAGAGAAACTGAAATAGTAAAATTATAACTAGCATCAATTTGTACTTCCTGGTTTTGTTGAAACAATTGCACTTCTCCGTTTTGAACATAACCACCTTCAAAAGTTTGCAGAGGGACATCTGGTAGTGGCACGCTATCTTCATCTTCATCTCCCTGCTCTCCGTCATCTATTTCGTCTGAGTCAGAAATATCTTCATCTTTAGAATCACCACTACCCGTACCCCCGTCATCGTCTACTAGCCCCGTATCATCTACATCTTCTGTGGGTTCATCTGTAGGTTCGTCCACGGGTTCATCCACGGGTTCATCCACAGGTTCTGCGGGTGGAACAGGTATTTCTATAGAACCAATAGCCCCCGAGGAATAATTACCACTAACATCTTTTGCAAAAATTGTATAGTAATATTTAACCCCAGCGATAACTTCAGTGTCAATTACTTCTGTATGGTCACCTTCATATACAACCATCCCATCTACTGGGTCATCAGGATAAAATACCGTGGAGTGCATAATCCTTACAGAATCAAAATCAATATCAGGAGGATTAACCCACGACAGCTCTACTTTGTCATCATCGTGAAATACAATTTGTAAACCAGAAACATTGGCCGGCGCAGTAGTATCAAGAGGGTCTGTTATGAAAGTTTTATCGCCTGTTGTGCTGTATGCCAAACAAATCACAGGTGAAATAAAAAATAGCGCAAAAAATATCCCCAAAGCTTTTTGTTTTTTATATTCTTTGTTTGTAAACAATGTGGTAAACATATTTAATTCATTGTCGCTGTAAGTGTTGTTGTAGCTATGTATGTATCTGCTAAAATATTTGGACTAGGATAAGATGTCATATCCAACTAGATTGCTAGTTGCCACAACCACTTGCACAGCCCCGTCAGCTGACACATCTCCCGCAGCAGACAGCGTCGCAAGCATCACATCAACCGCAGTCGTCTGAAAAGAAATCTCTGATAAAACATTTAGATTCACGGTAACTTGGTCCTCTACTGTCGCCGAGTAAAGTACTTGTGGTTCAAGAAACGAAAAAACAAATGACAACACAATTCCCAGCATAAAACTGGTAACTAAAATATATGTAAGACTAGTCTTGTAAAATAAATTCATTTTCTTATTTATTATTAATACATTTTACTATGTGTAAAAAAAAAGAACAAGCGTTTCGTTATAGACAATAAAAAAGGTTACCCTAAACCTCTTGTCATCCCGCGCGAACTTTTTGTCATCCCGCGCAAAGTGTTTGTCATCCCATACAGACTTCTTGTCATCCCATGCTCTGGGTCCAGAAATCGTGGTTATACCCTTGGATTCGGTTTCAACGGAATGACAAAAATGATTGCAGCTTTTGTGGTTTTAGGTACATTGTAATTATGAAAATAACTAATGTGGAATTTGTTAAAGGAGTAATAGGAGACAATTATAGTTTGGATGATGGCCTTCCTCATATAGCTTTTTTGGGTCGCTCTAATGTTGGCAAATCAAGCACTATAAACTCTTTATTAAATCGTAAAAATTTGGTAAGGGTAAGTAAAAAACCCGGCAAAACACGAGAAGCAAATTTTTATTGTATAAATGACATATGTTATTTTGTAGATTTTCCCGGTTATGGATATGCTAAGTGTTCACAAAAAGAACGCGATAAATTAGCCAAGCGAATTTTATGGTATATACAACATGCCACCACTAAACCAAATATTGTTGTCTTAATTATTGATGCGCAGGTAGGAATCACCCCAACTGACGATGAAATGATTAAAACTCTAAAAAATAACCATCATCAAATTATTATTATTGCTAATAAAATAGACAAATTAAACCAAAAATCTCTTGTATCAAAAATTTCTGCCATAAAAAACAAAGTGTCAGATGTAGATATTTTCCCTTATTCCGCGCAAACAAAACAAGGGCAAGAAAAACTTTTAGAGCTATTTGGTTCTATTTTAACAACAGGTTCGTGACTTATTCTGTTTGTTTAATAAAGTAAAATAATACTATTTTCTGTAATTATTAAACCAACCAAAAGTTCTTTCTACTATTTAAATAGTAGAATTTTATAAAAATTATTGTTCAAGAATTTTGCGGGTGGCTATTTTATATTGTTCTACGGCTGGTTGGTCAAATGCATTAACACGAAGCAGTTTTGCGAGATACATTGTTTTTATCATTTCAAATTGTAAATATTGTCCTAAATAATATGGAGATATTTCTGGCATAACAATAGACATAAAAGGTAGATTGAGGTTTTTGTATGTTGCTTGCACTCCTTGTTTAATCGCATCTGTTATAAACTCAAGTGAGTGTCCACTTATACCTGTAATAAGTCCTTCTAAAAGTGGAATTTCAGGAACATTAATATCTTTACCTTCATCACGCACAGAAAGAAATGTAGTAAATTTATCTTGTGGGCCACCTAAATATAGTTGCGCCATTGAATGAAGGTCTGTTAAACCAATTGAAATTATCGGTGTAATGCCCGCGCGTACAATATTCCCATCTGTGTCATGTTTTTTCCCTAAAGATTCTGCGATAAGTTGGCAATACCACTTTCCAACTAATTCAAGCCTTGGGTCAAACAAAAAATTATTATGTATGGTAATATTTTTCTGATAATGAATATAAAGAAGCGCTGCCGACATAATTGCCGGATTTTCTAAAGTATTGGAAGACAAACACATTTCTCTCATTGTTTCAGCGCCCAAAAGCAAGGAGCGGGTATCAATATCAACAAGGCTCAGCGGAAAAAGGCCAACTGCAGAAAAAACTGAATACCGCCCACCAATCTGTCTCGGTATATACAAACGAGGAAAATCGAGCTTTTCCGCACATCTCCATAATTTTAATCCTTTGTCTGTTGTTACAATTATTCTACTTGTTATATCTCCAAATATTTTTGTAAGCTCTTTGTAAAGTATTTCAAAATTAGCAATTGTTTCAACTGTATCGCCTGATTTACTTATGATATTAATTAAAAATTCCCCTCTATTTCTTGCATTATGATTCAATAGATGCAAGATCTCGCTCATTTTATCAGTACTTGTTGTGTCAAGAAATAATAATTTTGGTAACCGAGTAGGATCAAAAGCGTCCTGTGTGCCCATCAATGCTGTATATAAAGCAGCGGTACCTAGGTTTGAGCCACCAATTCCAACCACAACTATATACTTGAGAAGCCGTGAAGGAAAACGCATAACCATATTTTCTATTCTTTGAGAAGAAAGGTTATCCGACGGCAAACACAAAGAAGCTTCGGGTTGAAAAAAATCTCCTTTTTCTGCAACGGCACACAAGTGGTCGCGGTACTCTTCTAACCCATTCGCTATATTTGCAATTTCTTTATCTTTAATTTTGCCACCTGTATAATCAAATTTAAGGTTTTTCATGATAAAATTATTTACTTAATAAAAACTGTTAGCATCTAAAAAATGCGTAATAGATAATAATAAACGGTTACCGTAATGTTTGAAACAAATTAAAATTTATGGTAATCTATTATAGATATATTATACCATATATATTTGTTTCTGTAACTTTTTACATAAAATTAGACATATAACAAGTAGTAACGATAAAAAAGTGAGCTTGCCCAAAAAAAAGGATATTAAAAATCTCATCGTTTTAAGTACACAGGGTGATGAGAAAGCTTTTCACGGGCTTTATGAACGTCTTAATAACACTTTGTTTAGATATGTTCTTTCTAGGACTGGAGATAGAGATATCGCGATTGATTTGCTTCAGGATGTTTTTATAGATCTTTGGCGAGGACTTCAAAAGTTTACCTATTCGTCAGAAGAGCAGTTTTATGGTTTTGTTTTTAAGATAATAAAAAGGAAACTCAGTGTGTACTACAAAAAACATCAAACTACTCTGGAAATTGACGAGAACGATCTTGAGCAAAGCCATGAAAGAGATGTTGAGCTAGCGGATGATTTACGCATATTAACAACCACCGTTGGCAAATTAAAAGAAAAAAGTCGTGTGGTAATTGAATTGCGTTATTGGTCAGGGCTTACATTTCGTGAAATAGGTGTCATTCTAAACTGTAAAGAAACAACCGTAAAAGTTCGTCACCATAGAGCACTGAAAACTTTGCAGGAAATAATGAAAGAATATATGTAAATAGATATGAGTAGCATTAAAAAACAATTAAAAAAAATACAAGTGGCGACACTTACAAAACAAGAACAAACTAAAATCTGGAAACAGGTTTGTTTGGGGATGGCGCAAAAACAAAAATCGTCTATTTTTTATAACGGGTTGCAATTGCATATTTCTTCTTTGGTAAAAAAATTAGTAGCGGCGACCCTTATTTTTGGTATGACAACTGGAACCGCGTTTGCCGCTAATAGCGCGCGACCTGGTGACTTTCTTTTTCCCCTTGACCGCGCAATGGAAAAAGCTCAATTATCTATTGCGTCCCAAGAAAAAAAGGATATTTTGAAAGTTAAGTTTGCATTAGAACGAGTTGGTGAAACAAAAGAAATTGTTAATGAAATAAAAACAAAAACGGAAATTAAGCGAACCGAAAAAAATGAGCCGGCAATAATTACCCCAAGTTACAACAAGCTAATAGAAAAACCCGTAGAAGTATCTGCCCCCGAAGAAATTATCGCGGAAGAAAACCCTCCCAAAGAGATGGAAACAGAGATCGAAATCGTGCCAATATCGTCAAACGCCTCAACAACCCAAAACAGTTTAATAGAACAACAGGGTATTGCGACGACCAGTCTTGACAACTCCCAACAGAACCTGGAAGATGCACTTGTAGAGGACATAAAGAACATAGAAACTGAACAAAT
>JAHIYV010000028.1 GCA_018814635.1 Patescibacteria group bacterium
GGGCATTTTAGAATGTTGAACAAAATTATCAACTACCAAAATGCTCCTTTTTTTTATAATTTAATTTGTAGAGACGAGGCAGTGCCTAAAGATGGGAGACGAGGCAGTGCCTCGTCTCTACGAAATTAACGGCGAAAAATTAACAGCGAAAAATTGCATGAATCTGGAAAATAATGTAAAATAAAATACATGAATACAACAAATGAATTATCAGGTGTGTCATCTAACAAAAAAAAGACAACCCTAGACACGATAGTCCTATATTTAATTATGTCACTGGGTTGTGTGGTCCCTGTTTTGTTTTTAGATTTTTTACATATTCCTCTTACTGTGAGTAAAGGTGGTGTTTTGTTTATTATTATCCTTTTATCTTTTATATTGTGGCTTGTTGCTCGGCTTAAAGAAGGGAAATTTATTATTCCGCAAAGTTCTATTTTGATTGCTATTTGCGGCTTACCTATCGTATTTATTCTCTCCGCGCTTTTTTCAGATGCTTTTTGGGTATCACTTTTAGGTTCAGGGTATGAGTTAGGTACCGTATTAGCTATTTTTTTGTTCACAGTCCTTGTATTTTTAACAGCTACTTTGTTTCAGTCATACAAAAATATATACCAATTTCTCCTTTTATTACTTGTGGCCGGCACACTTTCGTTTGTTTATATGATAATAATGCAAGTTGGCAACATACAAAGTAGCGCTTTTCCGTGCATATTGATTGGCACATACAATGACATGGCAATGTTTCTTGGTTTGACTACGATTATCGTTATGTCCACCCTGGAATTAGTTACGCTTAATAAACGGATGAGGATAATGATGATAATTTCTTTTGTAACCTCTTTATTGGGCCTTCTTATTCTAAATTTTTCTTTTGTCTGGAATGTACTAGGAGTTTTTTCGCTAATTCTTTTTGTCTATGTATATTCTTTTTCTGGCAACAGTACGGGAAATACCACAAAAGAGCGAAAAATTTCAGTGTTGCCAATTATAGTTATGACAATAGTACTTTTGCTGGTACTCCCGGGACGAACAATAGGTGATTTTGTTGCTGAAAAATTTCAAGTGACAAATGTAAGTATTAGGCCGTCTTGGCATAGTACAGCGCATATTATAAAAACAACACTTAAAGAGTCCCCGATGTTTGGTGTTGGTCCAAATCGTTTTGCAAGTGCGTGGCTTGCTAATAAACCTGATGGAATAAACCAGACAGTTGCGTGGAACACCAATTTTCCATTTGGTGTGGGTATTATACCTTCTTTTCTTGTAACGACTGGAGCTATTGGGGGACTTGCGTGGATTGTGTTTCTAGTTATCTTTCTGGTGAGAGGCGCGCAAACAGTGATCTTAAAAATCAAAACAGATAAAACAGCGCGTTATCTGACATTCTCATTGTTTCTTTCTACTGTTTATTTGTGGCTTATGTCTATATTTTATGTACCCAATATTGTCGGCTTTTCTTTGGCTTTCTTAATGACGGGTATGTTCATTGCTTCATTGGCGCAAAGTGGCACGATTAAAAAATATTCCGTGTCATTTTCAAGTGATCCGCGAGTAAGCTTTGTGTCAGTTTTAGGCCTAATTCTCTCTATAATTATTTCGGTTTCAGGGGGCAACCTGCTCTTTCAAAGACTTGCGGCGACTGGGTATTTTCAGCAAGCTAACATTATACTTAATACGGATAATACTAATTTAGAAGGGGCAAAAAATAAATTACGCCAGGCAATAGCAATGGCTCCAAGAGATGAATATTATAGGAATCTAACAACGCTACACATCATAGAACTTAATGGTCTTGTGAATTTACCAATAGAAACAGCCAAAGTTCAATTTAACGAAATTACACCAGAAATTATTAATAACGCGCTTAAAGCTACAGAGATTGATAAAACTAACTACTTAAACTGGATTGTACTGGCGCAAGCGTATGAGTCTCTTATTCCTTTTTTTAAACAACAAGGTGAGGGTAAAGATGGATATGATGAAGCAAAAGCCGCTTATGAAATTGCTCTTACTTATAATCCGCAAAGCCCGCTTATTAAATTGTTGCAAGCGCGCCTTGAAATGACAAAAGGCCACAACAAACAAGCAAAAGAGTATATTCAAGAGTCAATTAAAATGAAAAATAATTATCCAGAAGCAATTTTTTTCTATTCGCAACTTCAAGCCGCAGAAGGTGATCTCGAACAAGCAATTCGGTCTGCTGAAATAGCATCAATGTTAAAACCAAACAATATTGGTATATTATTTCAATGGGGCTTTCTAAAATACCAACACAAAGATTACAAAGGAGCAATTTCTGTGTTTGAAAGAATTGTTGAATTAAACAATTCTTATTCCAATGCTCGTTATTTCCTTGGATTGAGCTATGAAAATGTTGATGACACGGCAAAAGCAATTGAACAAATGGAACGCATTCAAGAACTGGACCCTAATAATACCCAGCAGATAAAAGATATTCTTACAAATTTACGGGCGGGGAGAGATCCTTTTTACAAGTCTTCTTTTCGATTAACAGCACCGACACCAGAAGACAGTGAAGAAGTTTCAAAAGAAGAATAAATAGCATTATTGCGTTGTGTTTCGTAAACTATTACAATTGTGTCAAAAAGAATTTAGCGGCCTACATGAGGCCGCTTTTCTTCTTGGTTTTTTTGCGTTGCTCTCGCAGATTATGGCCGTGATTCGTGATCGGCTTTTTGCGTCTATGGGCGCGGGAGTGGAACTTGATATATATTTTGCATCATTTCGTATTCCTGATATTTTATTTGTTGCCATTGCTTCTTTTGTAGCACTCACAGTTATTCTCCCTTTTTTCATTGAGAAACTTAATACAAACAAACAACAAGCGCGTGATTTTATAAATAGTATTTTTACTTTATTTTTTCTTGCCATTATTATTATTAGCATAGTAGTTTTTTTTGCGGTTCCGTATTTAGTAGAAATATTTTTTTCTGGATTTGAAGTGGGAGCGCAAGAAGAAGTTGTATTATTGACGCGCATTCTTTTGTTGTCGCCAATACTTTTAGGTATTTCAAATCTTTTTGCTAGTATTACACAAACATTTCGCAAATTTTTTGTATACGCGCTTAGTCCTGTTCTTTATAATCTAGGAATTATTTTAGGCTTGTTGTTTTTTTACCCTAGTCTGGGAATCATAGGTCTGGGTTTTGGGGTTGTGTTGGGCGCGGGATTACATATGCTTATTCAAGTTCCTGTAATAATTGCGCATGGTTTCTTTCCTCGATTTTCTCTTAAAATGCCTGCCAGTGAGATAAAAAAAATTCTTATTCTTGCGCTTCCAAGGACGATTGGTTTATCTGTACAACAAATTGCTTTGTTCTTTTTAATCAGTATTGCCGCCAGTATGGCTGTTGGTTCTATTGCTGTTTTTCAACTTTCTCTTAATTTACAATCTGTACCACTTTCAATTATTGGAGTTAGTTATTCTGTTGCTGCTTTTCCTACATTAGCGCGTCTTTATTCAAAAAATAAAACTAAACAATTTATTGATCAAGTATTAACAGCTACTCGTCATATTATTTTTTGGTCTATTCCAATTGCGGTACTTTTTGTTGTTCTTAGAGCTCAAATTGTTCGTGTGATTTTAGGTTCCGGTAAATTTGATTGGGATGACACACAGCTTACGGCTGCTAGCTTCGCGATCTTCTCGCTTTCAGTGGTTGCCCAAAGCCTTATTTTGCTTTTAGTAAAAGGTTTTTATGCGGCAGGAAAAACATTAGTACCAGTTGTAGCAAATGTGTTGTGTGCGGGATTTATTATTATTTTTGCTTTTTTTATAAATAATTTTCTTTTCACTATTCCTTTTTTCCGCGATTTTATAGAAATATTACTTCGTGTAGAAAATGTTCCAGGGAGCAATATTTTGAGTTTATCAATAGCATATTCAGCGGGGGTGTTTATTAATGTATTCATTCTTTGGTGGTTGTTCAAGCGCGCTTTTAGTATTGGTTCTTGCGCGCAAATACAAAAAACATTTCGTCATAGTTTATATGGTTCTGTGATAATAGGTTTTGTTGCGTATCATTTATTAGATGTTTTTGATGATATTTTTAACCTTGAAACTTTTTGGGGTATTTTTTTACAGGGATTATTAGCAGGCTTAGGAGGTATAACCATAGGCACATTATTATTGATTGCTCTTAAAAACGATGAAATTAAAGAAATTGTGAATGCCATACACAATAAATTTTGGCAAACAAAAACAATCGTCCCAGATAAAGATGATTTGATATAAGTTTTAGATTAGATTAGATTTAAATTCTAAATAATAAATCTATTTTACATCATTGGCATTTATGTTTTTAGTAAGTAGTGCAGTTCAAGATTGAATTTAATCCTTAAATAGACAACTCTTGACATTTATGTCTTGGTAAGCTAGCTTTATTTTAATTTTTACTTTTTACCCAGCTCCTTCGTGTTACTTGAGTACTTGGGGGTCGGACACCCAAGTAACACTCAGTTAACATCTTCTCAAAAAATATTAGCTGAGAAGGGGCTGGGTCATTTTACATTTTGATTTTTAATTTTTACATTTTTATGTTCTTGGATTTTTTGTTATTCAAGGTGTGTGGAAGTATAATTTTACTTTAAGTTAATTAAATACTAAAATAAATTAGTTGATAGGATGCTTGAAATTACGCATACTATTGAAAAGCATAAAATGAAAGAGCAGGTGCTTGATTCTATGGAGTTGGAAAGGGAGAGGGGTATTACTATTAAAATGCAACCAGTAAGAATGAAGAATTAGAAAGCGAAAGGCAAATTGAATCAATACAAACAACAATAAAGGCCTATGAAGTTTGCAATAAAGACATAGAAAAATTAATTGCTGTCTATGACATGGTAGAGAACAAGATCGGTTAGGCAAAAGATTTGTCGACATATGTCAATTGGTTCAAGATCGTGATGGAAGCATTGACTTTGTTGAGAATATTTTAACGGAAGCATGGCATGACTATATTCAAGATTCTGAAGAAGGAAGGCTCTGACAATACGACATAGATGATACCAATAAAAGCATTGAAATGCCAATGTCTCTTAAGGAAGAATTAAAAGAGCAGAAAGAACAAGAAAAACAACGGAAAAAAGCAGAACAAAAGCAAAAATAATTTTATTTTTGGCCTCGTCAGAATCTCTCAGCAGAGGATTCTGAAGCTTGTTCACTTGGAGGTCGAACCTCCAAGTGATTTCCAATATCAACAATCTTTGGTTAGATTAGATTTGTTTTGTCTGTATTCCAAATTTTATTATTATATTCATGGACAAGGCGGTGAGTGTTGAAATAAGAAAGCAGAGATATTGCGTGTTTCATTCGTTCGTTCCACATATCTTTTTCATCATAATAACAAATAATTGCTTCCTTTAATTTGTTTAATAATTCTTCCTCATCAAATTTGTCGCGATTAGTAACATTTTTTTTATTGAGATTACTTCCAAAACCCCAACCTGCTAAAGGTGCGCGCTCCAGGCCTTCTATCCACCATCCATCTAAAATAGATAAATTGAGAACACCATTAAGCGCGGCTTTCATGCCACTTGTGCCACTAGCTTCGCGTGGTGGAAAAGGATTATTTAGCCAAATATCCACACCAGTTATAAGATGTTTTGCGATTTCAAGATTGTAATCTGGAATTATAATAACTTTAATTTGTCCGCGCAATTCACGCCCGTAATATCTAATTGTATCTTGAAGTTTATTGCAAAACATATCGTTTTTATGACACTTACCAGCAAACACAAGTTGAATTTTTTTATAACCAATTTCTCTCAATCTATCAATATTTTGAAAAATAAGTCCGGGGCGTTTGTATGGAACAAAACGACGAGCAAAACCAATTGTAAGAGTGTCTGGTGAAAATAAATCTTCTTTTGAAGGGTTTTCTACCGCAAAATTGTGTGGCATTTGATTTATCCATTCAACAAGCGCCGATTTTTCAATTTGTCGCGCGCTATCAAGCGCCTCAGTTGGGATTACGACAGGAGCTGTTTGAAAAATCTCGGGCTGTTGTTCCCAGCTTGGTAAATAGGTGTTAAACAATTCTTTCATAGCAGTTCCTACCCAACGAGGATGATAAATTCCATTTGTTATGTTTTCTATTTCGTGATTTGGAAACATCTCTTTACAAACCTCGTTGTGTCGTTTAGACACACTATTTATTTTATGACTTAAATTCATTGCTAGTTGTGTCATGCCGAGATTATCCGGCGTAGCAAGATTTTTGATATTTTGTGGAACCATGTTTCCTAGGGTTTGATATATAAGAGGGTAGCCCCAGTAATCATGCCCCGCTGATACTGGCGTGTGCGTTGTAAAACTTGATTTAGCGCGTACTACTTCTTCATTGTAACCATTTGTTCGCAGGCGCTCTAAACCTAAAAAAGCAGTATGCCCCTCATTCATATGATAATGTTTGATATCATTATACCCGAGTTTTTTTAATGCTCTATATCCGCCAATGCCAAGGATTATTTCTTGCCCCAATCGTGTGTATTTATCTGATGCATAGAGGTGTTTTGTTAAGTCTCTATCCCAGCGAGTATTTTCTGGAGTGTATGAGCTTAAAAAGAACACAGGCACAGTGTGCCCATTTTTGCTCGTCACATCCATTTGCCAAATAATAATTTTGATTTTACGATTTTCTATTTCTATCTCAATGGTTTCTTCGCGTTTTTTCATAAACGCTTCAGGCATTAAAGCCTTTTCTTGATCATCATCCTGATGATAAATTAGGGAAACACCAACTACCGGTATTTCAAGATCAGCAAATGAATACATTGTATCAGCGGCAAGCACACCAAGACCACCCGCAAAATTTTGCAATTTATCATCAAAAGCAAATTCCATTGAAAAGTACGCTACATGCATAGAAGAGTTTTTCATAGTATTTTTATACTGTCATTTTAACTTTTATTTTCATTTTTACAAAGTTTGAATTTAAACTTTAAATTCAAACTTATTAAAAAATACTACAATAGATCTGTCCCGTAATTAGTTCCTACTACAATTTCCATATTTTGGTATAATTTTTTCTAAATTTACTTATACCAAACTCAATTAACCACTATGCGGATATTTCAAAATATGTCATAATATACACACATAAAAACACATATACACAA
Organism: Patescibacteria group bacterium; assembly: GCA_018814635.1. Classification (GTDB taxonomy): domain Bacteria; phylum Patescibacteriota; class Minisyncoccia; order Phycocordibacterales; family JAGLOS01; genus JAGLOS01. The sequence continues at coordinate 7,141 of JAHIYV010000028.1, forward strand.
TAAGGATACGATTACTAGTTTACGCGAAGCAGTCAAGAACTTCAAGGGATAGTGAACAAAA
>JAHIYV010000029.1 GCA_018814635.1 Patescibacteria group bacterium
ATATTCACATTTAGCAAAATGGTACCACTTGGGTATCATTTTGATTTTGTATTTGGGCAGACTAAAAAATTGCTTTAGTATTAAGTTTGGGGTACACTATCTTAGATTAAACTGTGGATAACTTGTTTAAGAATTCATATCAAATAACCTAAGGGCTTGTAAAAAAAAATAACCTTTCAAATTTCATCTTATCTTCATGTCATCTTTGCTTTAAAAAATTATCAGCATAGCTTGCTATTCCTCAAATTTTTTAAATCAAATCTGGCATAAATCTAAGCGAAATTTTGAAACTTTATTTTTTTACAAGCCCTGAACAAACTTGAAAATATTATTTTATGTCAAACTCTGAACCAATGTCATTAAAAATGTAAAGTGTAAAAATCAAAATGTAAAATAACAATGCAAAAGGCAACTGGTAAAATTTAAAAAGGGCAATTGTCCTTTAGAAGTGTCTTTAAGAAAAAATGTCCTTTATATAAACAAGAATTTTAAACACTTTATAATTGTCGTTTTAATTCCACACTTTCGCATAGGACATATTTTTGATTTTTGTATTTTAATTTTTTATGTTTGTGTCCTTTTTGGATTTATTATTTATAATATCCATAAACGCCAATTCTAAAGGAAGCTGAGCAATATAAGAAAAACCAAGTTTAGAATAAGCATTAAGCAAAACAAAAAGAGTAGCCGATGAAATTTGTGTATTTTTTGTATTACTCATGTCCTTTAGAAATTTAAAATCGTTTTGATCAATGTCTTTTTTGATGTCATTTTCTAGCTCTTTTTTTGCAAAACGCAGAAGTAAAATAAAACGAAGTTTAGCAAGAACCAATTTTAGAAATATTTTTATATTGATATTATTCTTCACGACATTATTGATTATCAAAAGTCCTTCATTAAGTTTATTCTCCGCAATAGCTAAAATAAAGTTATTTACTAATGCGCGTGGTGGCGCTCCTGTAATTAGTTCTACTTCTTCTGCTGTAATTTTTTTGTCCGCGGAAATACTTATAACTTTTTGTAAAACACCAAGCGTATCACGAAACGAACCATCACCTAAAACAGCAATGAGCTCCGCGGCTGATGGGTCAATTTTATAACCTTCTTGTTTGGCGATATTCAAAGAAACATCTTTTAATACATTTTGTTGTGGTTTTCTAAAGTTAAAACTCTGGCAACGCGACACGATAGTACTTGGAAGTTTTTCAAACTCTGTTGTTGCAAGAATAAAAACCACAAAAGATGGTGGTTCTTCTAGTGTTTTCAAAAGCGCATTGAAAGCATCCTTTGTAAGCATATGCGCCTCATCAATAATGTACACCTTATGTTTTGAACCAAAAGGAAGATTTTGTACCGAGCTACGAAGTTCACGAATATCATCAATTCCACGATTTGAAGCCGCATCTATTTCATAAAGATCATTTTCAGAACAACCAAGTTCCCGCGCAAAAATTCGCGCAACGCTTGTCTTACCTGTCCCGTGTGTTCCAACAAAAAGATATGCGTGCGCAAAATTACCAAGCTTAAGCGCACTTTCAAGTGTTTTTGTAATGTGCTCCTGTCCTATAACTTCTTGAAAAGTATGAGGACGATATTTACGATATAAAGTGATTTCGTTTTGTTCTTTTTGCATAATTTATTTACCAACTTAGGGGTAGCAACTTAGGGGTGAAACCCCTAAGTTAGTGGAATAATTGTTCAACATAAAAAATTATTTTTTCTCAGCAGTTTTTTTTGCAATAGTTTTTGCAATCTTATTCACGGTCTTTTTTACAGCTTTTTTACTTTTATTAAACGCTTTTTTTGTTTTTGGTTCAATTTGTTTTTGGATATTTTTCCAATGTTTACGCAAATCGTCCATCATTGCACACACTTCATCCTCGTCTATGTTTTTCATTTTTGAATATTTTGCAGCAACAATATCAATGATTTTATTGTATTCTTCTTTTTTTACAATTTTAAGTTGCTCTATTTTTTCAAGTACCTCGCCTTTTGCTTTTAGCATCCAGCCCTTGATTTTTTGACGATTTTTTGCGCCATCTTTACTTCCATAAAAAAAATAACCTGCCGCTGCGGTAGCCGCGGCAGCAACAATTGCTAGTCCTAATCCCGAATGTTTTTCCCCTTCACTCCCCTTTTTTACTGTCTTTTTTTTAGCCATAATTGTTTATTGTTAAATTAATAATTGATAATGATTTTTATTTTCTATTTTTTTCGCGATTGTCGTTCCTTTGTTTTTTGTACAAAACCTGTCATTATAGTAAAAAGTGATAATATTAACCCTGTTAAAATACCCTTGTCGCGCAATTTGGCTCGCACAAGCGAAAGCTCCTCTGAAATCGTGTCTGCGCCAGACCGAATTGTTTTAAAAAATCCGCTAATGTCATTAAGTATTTTGATGATATGTATCAAAAGAATAAGTATCGCGATTGCAATAAACACAACCGAGATGGAACTAATGAAAAAGAAAATATCAGATTGTAAAATATTATTCATAGTTAACATTATATATTTTTTTAACAAATAAGCAAAATTTGTTTTAAATCTCAGGTTTGCTATAATAATTTTAATGGATAATTTTAAAAATATGAACAATATTCAAATTCTAATTGTAGATTTAGGATCTCAATATACATTAGTAATAGGATGAACCTTAAGAGAACTGGGTTTTCGGTCAATAATTCTTTCTTCAAGAAAAGCCGAGAGTTGGTTAAAAACCAACAAACCAAAAGCAATTATTCTTTTTGGTGGTAGCGCGAGTGTTTATGAAGAAAATGCTCCAGCTCCGCCAAAGGAGATTTTAAAACTCAAATTGCCTGTTTTGGGAATTTGTTATGGAATGCACTGGCTTGTTCAAGAATTAAGCGGAATAATTACTCCTCATCAAGAACATAAAGAATATGGCATAGCAAAAATTAAACTTTCCGCAAATGATAGGCTATTTTTACAAACAAAACCAAGTCAAGTAGTTTGGGCAAGTCATGGCGATAGTGTGACACAAACTTCTTCCAACTTCAAAGTAATCGCAACGTCAAACAATAAACAAACTGTTGCAGCTATTAGTAACTCACCTTACGCGCTTTTATGCTAAAATAAAGATATTATCATCATAACATTTTATTTAAAAATATGAACACAACAAATATGAACACAACGCTTTCAACAACACTCTCATCTACCAATCTTTTTTCCATTATAAATCA
>JAHIYV010000030.1 GCA_018814635.1 Patescibacteria group bacterium
AATTTCTTTTTCTTTTTCTAAGTCTTTTAGTCTTTGTGTTCTTGGGTTTTTAATACCAATTCTTTCTTTTTGTAATTTGTTAATTTCTTTCATTACGAATTTGTGATCATTTCTAGAATTTAATAACTTTAATAATTTTTCTTTTTCTTTACCTTGTAATTTATATTTTTTATTGTCGAAAAAAGGCATTGCCTCACGAAAAGAAGTAAAACTTTTTAAATTTGGCAATTCTTTTTTTATTTGTGTTTTTGATGAAAAAATATTTCGTATGCGATGACATCTGTTTTGGAATTCTCTGGTAATCCAACTTTTTTGAACAATATTTTTTGTTCCTTCAGACTTCCCATATACTCTCCAAAAAAGAGCATGAGGGGCTATATCGTTTTCTTCAATAAAGTTTTTCAAAATATCGCCAATATCCCACATAATTTTAAGAGCGTCCGTCCCAGAAACGGTTCTGCTTTGCTGTTTGTACTGATTGTACAATGGCGTTATTTTTTGTATAAGTGAGTTTGTTTCCATTTTTTATTCGTTAAAATCAGATAAATTTTGCCCAGCTAAATCTTTAACCATTCCTTCAAATTGGTAAATAAATTCAACGAGGTTTTCAAAGAGTCGTTTATTGTACTCTGGTTGCCCATGTCGTGTTTGTAGTTTATCTTTATAGTGAACCGTTATTTCTCCTGCCAAGTATGTGATAAGTCTTTGTGAAATTCTTGGCTCTCTCGCTCGTGTTTTATCAACTCTACTTTCAAAATCTTTATGTTCTTTGAAAATACGAATAGTCCCACCGATTAGTTGAGAACGAATGGGTTTATCGGTTTCTTCATCAATAATCTCTCCTTCAACAAATTTTATATCAAAACCACTTTTCTTTTTTTCGCCACCTTTAAAACCAGTATCTTCAAAAGGATTTTCCGATTCTTTGTCTGAGGCAAAATCGCCCTCATCCTTTCCACCAGAAGTATCTTCTCCAGATTCTCCACTTGGGCCAATGCCCTCTCCCTCATTTTCTCCACCCCAACTATTGCCACCAGTTCCACCACCTTCATCACCTTGATCTTTTTCTCCATATCCTTCATCAAATGATTGTCCCGAGCCACCTTTTTGTAAATTTATATCATTTCCAGATAAATATTCGGTACGAAAATTCATCGCATCAATTCTGGCAAGTTTTGATAATGCTTGATTAAGTTTATCTTCCAAAACTTGATAATGCTGTGCCTCAGTTTCTTTATTTACATCTCGTATAACTTCTAAAATTAAGGGCTCCAATTCTTCAAGTGTGTTAAAAAGTGCTTTTGATTTATCATTATTCTTGAAATCATTACGGGCAATTGTTGGTTCTAGATAATCGGATAAATCAATAAAGCCCGTCATATTTGGGTGCCCCCAAATGTCACCTTTGTGTTTTGATCGAAATTGTTTTATGTCTTTTATTTCCGCAATCCTTCTCCCTTTCACAATAAAAACAGGTGGCTTATTTATAGTTCTGCCCTTGATAACTTTTAAAAAAATATGAATTGGTTTTGCAATAGTCAATTTTATTTCTTCTGGGTATTTTCGACCTCTTGTATAGCATAAGTCCGTGAGCTCATCTTGATATAACTCTCCTTCGTATTGGGTATAATCAAAAGGTTGACAGATGTATTCTTTATTACTCCGTTCGTCTATAAGTTTTATTTGTAAATTTTTACGAGCAAGCAAAAGTTCAAAATGTTTTTCTATTTCATTCTTAATTTCATCGAAATTAATCTGTTTCCACATGTTCTTTTCAAATCCAGACAAAATAACTTTTGTTCCTGACGAATGAGAATAATCTGTCAATTTTGGATCAGGAAAACTAACATCCTCTTGATGATCTGTATCAAATTTTACCCTTTCAATGCTAATCACTTGAGCATTTTTATCCTCTTCTAATTTGGATATTATTTCTAATTTTTCACATGCCGCCATGAAAGAGTAAATACCGTATCCAAATTGCCCATTTGTCCACGGTTGGGCTTTTTTATCTGAATTACCAATTTCTTGAACAACTTTCGTAAAATTAGTTATCCCAAAGCAGTTATCTTTAACTACCACACCTTCGCCCTTAATAGTGAGCACAATGGTAATATTTTTTCTATATGAATTTGTTTTTAAGTCAAAAAAGTCTTCCGCACTATCAATGGAATTATCAATGTATTCCATAAAAATGCGATTTGTATCATTGTACAAACTTGCGATAGAAGGAATTATTCTTGGTGATATACGTAGTGGTATGCTCATAGTTTAAATTTTTTAGATTTAGTAAAATGAAATTTTGCTTTTGTATTCTTTACTGTCTTGTCTATTTCTGAAAAAATTTTACTAACTTCATCCTCCGTATATTCGTAAGTGCTTCTATTTGAACAGTTACCCAAAATTTTCAACTTTTTTAGGACGACATTTGTTCTTTGTGTGGCGAGACGCTTAAAGCGTTCACGTTTTTCTGTTTCTTTTATCATATTATATAAATACTATCTATATGTGTATAGTATAGTCGCTATTTATATAATGTCAACACTCTTGCTGTGGATAATCTGTAAATGACTAAAGCGAACCCACAAAAACAAAATTTTGCCTTTGCGTTTTTATCCTTTTTTTCGCCCCCCCCAATTTTTTTGAAAAAGGAAAAGGCAAATTTTGTTTTTGTGGCTCGCCGTAGCGGAGCGGAGGCGAGAGTGGCACGGTGTTGTTATCGTTCGTGCGCCCAGAGGCGCACGAGATACAGCACGCGGAGCGTTCCGCTTCTTTTGTTGGAATTACCACATTTTCCGAGCGTACGATTTCGTTTCAAACTACCACGCGCTCCGCGCGTGAGTTAATGATCTTGAAAATAGGTGCGAGCTTGGTATAATAAACGCACCTTTACCTAGATTTTTAGTAGGTAGCCGAGGCCTACCAATAGTAGACGGGAGTTCAATTCTCCCTACCCGCACCAATACAGAACGAATCGGCTTTTTCAAAGCCAGAAGGTGGGACGCGCGGATCGCGTCCCACTGATTTCCCCCCATTTTTCCAAACGAATTCGGAGCGTCGCCTTCGGCGACGCGCACTGTTTTTTCGCCAAGAAGCAGGTTCGAGCCAAAGATTTCTTTGGCAACGACCTTTTTCGCAAAAAGGTCGTTATCCCGTGCGATTCCATTGAGGTTTTGAGCGTCTTTTATCCATTCTTGCATCGGTTCGAGCCAATCATTCTGCTTTTGTAGAAGTGAGGATATTTTCTCTTCCAGCGACTTCTTTTTGAATAACAACTTTGATTTTTCAGCACGATATATTTCTTGCTCAATTACTTGGTCTAAATAGCCGTCAAGAAGTCGCTGGAGCTTCACTTCAACACTTTTGATTTCTTTTTTCACTTCTTCTACAAAAGCAGAATTAGACTGGGCGGATTTCTTGTGGTCTTGCACAGCAAGACGATTCAATTCTTCCGCCCAGTCTGGTGGCAAAGAAACTGATTTAATTAGTGATGATAACTGCTTGTCTAGTTCTTCTTGGCGAATACAAAGTTCGGGACATTCGATAGTTTTAGATTTTTTCGTACAGTGATAGTAAGTATAGTTATGCACATTCCCATTTTTCTGCTTCTTAACCTTGTATTCGCCAGTTATCATCATTCCGCATGAGGAGCAAGAAATTAAACCGCAAAATGGTTGAGGTTCATTTTTCTGCTTGTGGTGCGGACGACCTCGCTGTTTCAGTATTTCCTGCGCCTGATCAAAAAGTTTCTTTGAGACGACTGGCTGGTGCTTACCCTCGTGGATTTCACCACCATAGCGAAAATGTCCGTAGTAGAACGGATTGGAAAGGATAAAAGTAATTCTGTCTCGGTGGAGTCGCTTGCCGTTCCGAGAATGGATACCGGATTGCGCCAAAAAGTTTGAGATGTCTTCGAGGCGCGAACTATTTTTTGCGTAGAGCGTGAAGGCCTTGCGGATAATCACACTTCGCTTTTTATCAACAACAATACTTTTTGTCCGCACATCATTGATATATCCGATAGGCGCAAGGCCGGGATATTCTCCGCGCCTCACTTTTTGACGCAATCCTCTGCGGACATTTTCGCTTAACGAATCAATGTAGTATTTGCTTTGCCCAAAAGCAATGTTGAGCATAAACAATCCTTGTGGTGTTGCTTTGAACCAGAACGTCGGAAATTTAAGGGAGCGAATCAAGCCGCGATCAACGAAGTGAATAATCTTTCCGCCATCAACGCTGTTTCTTGCCAATCTATCTGGGTGCCATGCGATTATTCCATCGGCTTTCCCTCTCTCAATCAATGACAACATTTCTGCGAATTTTATTCGCCCGGGCTCTTTGGCGGTTTTGGCCTCGCAGAGCGAGGCAACAATTTCCAATTTTTCTTTGGCGGCATACTCTTGCAACTCTACGAGTTGCGCTTCAATTGATAAGACCTGTCTGTCATCTTCTTCTGTTGATTTACGCGCATAAAGTATGTATTTCATGATTAGTTAAAATTAGGGATTAAAAATTTTTCTTTTCTTCTTTCAAAATCGCCAATTCGTTTTTGTCCCGAAAATCCAATACGAATTAGTCGCCGAGCGAAGCGAGGCGAACCTTCAAAACTTGCAATTTCCTCAATGGTGCAGTATTCTTGAATTAGTCCGAACGCATTTCGGCGAGAAACCCCCCGCGAATTCGGAGCGGCTTCGCCGCGAGATTTCAAAACCGCCAAAGAGCCTGATAAAAATATCGGCTCGAACCATGTTTTAGAAGAAAGAAGAAAAGAAAAATTTTTAACCATAAGAATTATGAAAAAGACATTATTTTTTCTTGGATTACTAATATTACAAATAGTCATCGTCGGGCTAATAATAATTCTTGCTTTTTCATCTGCATTTATTATCCCGCTCTTATCAGCGAAATCCCCATCCTTCTTCATTGTCGGTATGTTATTGATGGTTTTAGCCATTCTTGCCATACCAATAGTTTCTGCAATTTGGACACATCGCGATGTCAAAAAATTTATAAACCAAGGAGTTGACGCGTGGATGCCGGCTGGTTGGGTTTTGGTCATGTTATTTTTTTGGTTTCCTGGACTTACCATTTATTTGTATCTTAGAAAATTTCGGTATAAAATAGAGTTACAAGGTCGAAACCAAATCGCTTAATAATTAACAATCAATCTTATGAATTTATTTTTTGGTTTAATATCTTTGTTTCTGCCAGCGATAATCACGGGTGTTGTAGTCATTGGTTCTACAATCTGGGTACACAAGGATGTAAAAAGGTATAAGGCCGCTGGCGTCAACATTATGAGCCCGGGTAGATGGAGCATTTTGGTATTCCTCATGTGGTTGCCTTTTTTTCCCATTTACCTCATTCTCAAGTTCGCGAAATATAATAAACAGTTGCGGCCCGGGGTCTAACTTTATAAATTTTTTAGTACCAGCCATTATTTTTTGGGATTTTTTTATTACCGCCAAAGAAAAATTGGAAATTGTTAAATCTCGCAGCGAAGCCGCTCCGATAACAATTCCCAATTTTTTTTTGGCGGCATTCAATTATGAATTTACAAAAATACAATTACGCTTTAGGAGTTTTGATGTTTCCACCCTCAATAGGGCCTACTTCCGGCTTTACTTCACCGGGCGGAATTTCGCCTTCCGGAACTTTCGGTTTTTCTTCCGGCTTCGGCTCTTCGGGTTTCTCTTCCTTTTTCTGCTCCTCTTCCATCTTCTGTTTTTCTTCTTCTAGTTTTTTGTCCACACGCTCCGTTGCTTCTTTTGTTAAGTCCTCATCAAACTTTTTCAAAAGCTCTGGCAAGGCCTCAAAGATTTTCGGAAGCAATTTAATTCCCTCTTTGAAAGCTTTTGCCAAAGATTGCGCGACTTCAGGTTCAAGCGAACCCATTGACTTACTCTCAACATTACGTCCCTCGGGAGTTTTACCACTCTTAAAGATACTTTCAAAGTCGCGAGGATTAAGTCCCTCAAATTCTTTGAATACTTCGTCAATTTTTTCTTGCAGAATTTTTTCTTTTTCTTCGCGAATAAGCCGCTCTTTTTCCTGTTGGCTGATGAGTTCCTCTTTCTGTTTTTCTAAACCCTCTTGCTCAGCTTTTAGTTTTTCCAATTTATCTTTTTCTGAAAATACACTTGGCGGGTCTTCTTCAGTTGGTGGCAAACTAAGTTTTTCTCGTGCGGCATTTAGAGCAGATTTTGTTCCCTCAATAGATTCTGACAAACGAGTCATTTCTTCTTGCTTAGCCGCGGCCTCACCCTCCAAATTTTTTAACTGTTCCTCTGGTGATAATTCCTGCTTCTCTGCTTTTTGTTGTTCTTGTTCTTCTTCCACTTTTAGCTTTTCTAATTCTTCAGGCGTAAGTTCACCCTCAAGTTTTTCACCAACATTAATATCTGCTCCAAGCTCGCTGGGGTTTAGTTCCGGATTATTTAAATTTGGTGCACTTTCAAATTTTGGCATAAAATTGATTCAAAAATTTTCTTTTCTTCTTTCTTCTAAAACATGGTTCGTAGATATCACAATTTAAAGACGGGGATATATCTGATATAATAATTATAGACAGTTAATTAACCCTTAATGCTATTTTATCGCACTTTTCTTAAAATTACCACCAAACGGAGAAAAGCGAATTTGGGTTGAAAAAGTTTTGCACTCCTTGATGATTTAAAAATCTAATAACGCAAAACTTTTGAGTCGCATACTCGGTGTTGTGCGATGTTTCGCTCACTGCCAACCGTGTTCACTATAATAAATTCTATTTTTTATGCCTTCAAGAGCCTGTCTGATATATGGAATAATATTTTTTGGCAAATTATCAAGATCAAACCACGACAAGTCGTCACATTTATGCGGTTCTTTATTTAGCGGTTCACCTTGCCATTGCCGAGCAACAAAAAAAACATCAACCCTTTCGTTGTTTTCAGTAGTATGCGAATTTCTATGCATAATGTGCATTACTTCCGAATCTTCTGGCTTTAAAAATATTCCCGCTTCTTCTTCGGCTTCTCGAATAATGCACTGCGTAAAAGTCTCGCCTTTATCTACATGACCTGCAACCATACTATAATTACCATCTTCATAGCCAGTATTAAAACGACGAAGCAGTAAAACCTTGTTGTCTTTCATTAAGGTTAGATAAGAAGCGGGAATATTTTGATGTCTTTTTTGTGGAAGTTGTTTATCGGACATAAAAAGTAGAATTTATTTCATAGAAGGCAGTGAGCGAAATTTCGCACACCGTATACCGATAAGCGAAGTTTTATTGAGCAAAGCGAAATAAAATTTGCGAAAAACTCGGGCTGAGAGTTTTTCCGCTTATCGCGTTGTTAAACGACCCGAGCCCGCCTTTCCTTATTATAATCTAAAATAATAAGGCGGGCGAGAGCGTAGTGAGGCTTGAGTTTTGTTTGCTCTTAAATTTTTACCTTATATTAAGCCTTTTTTAATTTTTTTTGGAAAAGGAAACGCAGAAAACCTATTAAAAGATTACAAAGGAGTAAGAATATCCGACTGTTATTCCGTTTACAAGAATTTACAAGGGAAACATCAGGTTTGTTGGGCCCATATCATTAGAAAAGCAAGAGATATTGCTAATAGCGAAATATTGGAAAAAAACAAAAAAGAATTTGCAAAAGAAATCTATTTAAAATTGCAAACATTATATAAAGAAGTAAAGAATGTTGCGGCAAGTGATTTTAATGAACAAGAAAGATTAAAAATACTGCAAGGTTTTTATGAAAAAATAGAAGTCATTATTCAAGAAATCAAAACTAATAAAATTTTGATTAAAAAATTAATTAATCTTGTCAATCTAATGAAAGGATACAAGAAAGAATTATTTACTTGTATTACTTGCAAAGGAGTTGCTCCAACTAATAATAAAGCTGAGCAGAAATTAAGGCATCTTGTTTTAAAGAGAAAAAATTCTTTTGGAACTAAATCAGAAAAAGGGAATAAAATTCTTTCAATAAATTTGTCTGTTATTTTGTCTACTTGGTGGCAAAACAGAAACAATTTCTTTCAAAAATTTAATGAGTTATTAACTCAAGGTTGTGCGGAAAAAGATAAAATTGAAGCAGAAGGTGTAAAAATTTTGATTGGCCCCAGTTTAGTCTCAGTAAGGTAGTGAGCAGTTACAAGATTTAGCCTTGACAGGCGAACTGTTTTTTGCCATACTATTTTAAGTATAACTTCAACAAATTTGAAAAAAGGAGAAAGAAGATGGGAAAAATGTATATTGTGCCTTTTGAGTCTTTTAACCCCACGTTGTTTCGGGATGCAGAGACAATAATCTGCAAAGAAATGAGCGAGGGGTGGTTGAACAGTGACTACCCCAAGCAAATATGGCCCGGGGATGGTAAGCAAATCGTCCTCAAAAAGGGAGAGTCTGTAGCGATTGCTTGTGGCCGCGAAGGCAGTGTGGATATTTTCACAGTATTCACAGTAGAGTAGAGAAATCATCAACATGCTCTTATCACCCACCAATTTCAATAGGTGGGTGTTTTCTTTTCCAAAAAAATTTTAAAAGGGCTCAATAGAAAATGAAAAAATATTTTTGAACGTTATTTGTTAAAAATATTTTTTGAATTTCGTATAACGTATGCGATTAACAGAAGTTCGCCGAAAGCGAATTTGGGGGGATTTTGCAGGAATTTCCCTGTTAATCGCTGTTAGGCGTCCTGAACGAAGTGAAAGCCCGCAGAACATGGCAAAATTTCTGAAAGAAATTTTGAGTTACGAGGCGGCGGCTATTCTATTATATCTGCTATAATTCCATTCCACGCCTTTTTTAATTCTTCAGAATTCATTTCAATACCGATCTCCGCTTTTCCACTTCCAATGTTTACAATTTTTGTTTTGAAAACATTTTCATCAATAATCTTCTTTACATTTTTTTCAATGCAAAAAGGCGAAACTCCTCCAATTGTGTAGCCAGTTATTTCTTTTACCTCATCGGGTTTTGCCATTCGGAAACTTTTCTGTCTTGCAACTTCTTTCAATTTTTCAATATCAACCCTTTTATCTCCAGGCAAAACAATAATTACTGGTTCTATTTCGCCTATAAAAATAAGTGTTTTTAAAACTTGATGAAGTGGACAACTATAAATCCTTTCTATATCTTGAGCAGTTTTTGGAACCTCATCTAAATGTATTATTTTAAATTCTATGTTTCTGCTTTTTAAATAGTCTATACTTTTCATCATAAAATGGATTTATTGAATGATATTTAAATATTCCGCCACCGAGCAATTACGTCTAACGTATCGGCATATCTGGTGTTTGCCAAGGCATAGCCGAAGCAAATATGGGTGAAAGAATTTTTTACTCCTTATTAATATTATTAATGAAAAATTCTTGAACCGGATATGCCGTGTTATGCGATGTAGACAGAAATTTCTTTCCCTTATTATTTTTTTGGCAATTTATTTTGTGAATTTGAATGACGACAATATAGATTTTTCAGTATCGCTCATTTTTACGTCACCACTAAAAACTAGATTATAAA
>JAHIYV010000031.1 GCA_018814635.1 Patescibacteria group bacterium
GCTTATCCAAATTTGTCCAAGGACCGTCCTTGGATTGGTCATATGGGGAGGTGGTTAATTGGGTTTGGTATTAAAGCCTGTTTAAGAACTTCATTTCGGCTAAAAATTCCCACCCAGCACCTTTTTTGTAACACAAAGAAGGTGCTGGGTGGGAATTTCGCTTCGAAAGCAAGTTCTTAAACAGGCTCTAAGTTTGTTCGAGTTATAACGCCCTGTGCTCTTGGCACAGGGAATTTTACAAGTGCCAACTTGGAGGTTGAACCTCCAAGTTGGCGTGTAAGGTGCGATCAAAGTTTTTTATATATATTGAAATTCTGAAAAAACTTGTTTATATAAACTAATTACTCGTTGCGCTTCGTGTTTGTTTAATTGATAATCTAACCCTTCATGTGCAATAGTGTTTCTCATTTTGTGTGCATCCCATGCCATTTGTAAACTTCTAAACTCACTAACATCCATTGATCTTAACCGCTCACCGAGAGTCTCTCCTTCTGCGCCAATCTTTTTTAGCATTTCATCTAGCATTGTATCCGCTTCTAAAATAGCCATTCTCCAATTGGTAGAGCTAGGAGATTCCATGTGATCAAGGATAATCTGCCATTGCACATTGTGATTTTCTGTCTTTTCTTCTTTGTTTAATGGTTTATATTTATGATATTCGTTGCTATTTATTTCACGAATACACAGGAAAAAATAAATGATTCCTGCAATAGAAATAATACAAAAAAACTTGAGTACTATTTTTATCATCGGAACATAAGCGCCAATATGACGAACCAAAAATTCCGTCACAATATCTTTAAAACTCACATTCGATAATAGCAGTCCCAAGAAAATCAAAAAGGCAGTAAAAACAACAAAGAAAAGAAGAGCAAAGGGCGAGCCTATTTGGTTTTTATAAAAATCCCCCATCGTATCAAAAAATGAGCCTATTATATCGCCCCCACCTCCACCTGTTGGTTTTTCATCAGTCATAATTTAATTATACTATGAGCTTAAGAGAACACAACTCTCTCTAAAAATTTTAAAAAATCAAGATTCAAAGTTTAACCTAAAACTGACCCTAAGTCTTTTTTATACAGAATAAAATAATTGGACTGGCTCTGAAGTCAACCAATAAAAAATATTTACAAAATCTATAATAATCATAAAAACAAAACCGATTAAGGCTATAATAAATATTAAAAATGAAACTATTAAAAGCATGTTATTATCAGTAAAAAATCTTTTCCTGGCAATAAAAGGAAAACAAACCCAGGAAGCCAATATTGTCAATATAATAGGAAGATCTTCTTGAAATGGGTGAAAGTTAAATAGAAATTTTGGAGGATAATAAATAAAAAATAAGAAATTTACTAAAAAGGAAACGATTACTAGAAAAATGTTTCTGTCAGCATCAAAAATAAAATTTACTAATCGTTTTGAAATCAAAAACCCAAAAAATATAACTACTATTACTAAAAATAATAGTACAATCAGAAATTCTGCCCAATGAATGAATAAATAATCAATACCAAACTCAAAACTCACTAAAAGTATTGTTATGATTATTGCCCCAAAAGGGATAATAGCTAATTTAATATAAAAATTTTTATTAAGTAATGTCATCTATGTTTTTTATTTTAGTAAAAAATCTTCTAAATAAAAAAGCTGGTTTCTGATAGTTCAACTATCTTATTTTTCCAAATCTTTGCCTATGTCAAATAATATATTTTCTTGAAAGTGTGGGGCAAAAAACTGAATTCCTAGAGGAAGTTTTTTTTCTTCGCGAATAGCAAAACCAGAGGGTACTGATATTGCGGGTAAACCTGTTAAATTTGCTGGAACTGTAAAAATATCCGCTAGATACATTTGCAATGGATCATTAAATTTCTCCCCTATTTTGAACGCTGGAAAAGGAGAAGTGGGCATCATTATTGTATCAACAGACTGAAAAGCTTTTTTGAAATCAGCTTTAATTATATTTCGCATGGTAACAGCTTTATTGTAATAAGCATCATAATATCCTGAGGATAATACATATGTACCAAGCATAATACGCCTACGAACTTCTTTTCCAAAACCTTCTCCTCGTGTCTTTGTATAGTCCTCTAAAAGAGTATTACTTTCTTTTTTTAATCCATAACGAACACCATCAAATCTCGCTAAATTAGTTGACGCTTCTGCGGGCATAATAATATAATAAGTCGCAAGCGAATATTTCAAAGTTGGCAAACTTATTTCTTCAACTTTATGTCCAAGTTTTTTTAAATTTTCTAGAGATACTTTGAAATTATCTAACACATCTTTATCTACACCTTCTGCATAAACAAAGTCCGTTGGTACACCTATTGTATAGATTTTTTTTATATCTTTGGCATTATTTTTTTTAATTTCATTTGTTATTGATGTGCTGTCCATTGGATCATAACCGGTAATTGCCTCAAAAAATAACATAGCGTCTTCCACTGTTTTTGTTATAGGACCTATTTGATCAAAAGATGATGCCATTGCTATAATTCCATATCGCGAAACAGCTCCATAGGTTGGCTTGAGTCCTACTACTCCGCAAAACGATCCGGGTTGCCTAATAGATCCTCCTGTATCTGAAGCAAGTCCCGCGAGAGCCCCATTCATCGCGACTGCCGCAACTGACCCGCCAGATGAACCACCCGGCACTCTATTTATGTCATGCGGATTTCGTGTAGGACCATAACAACTTGTTTCTGTTGACGACCCCATAGCAAACTCATCCATATTCGCGTGTCCAAGAAACACAGCGTTGGTCGCTTTAAGTTTTTTTATCACTGTTGCGTCATATGTCGCAATATAATTACTTAACATTTGCGAACTCGCGGTTGTTTTCCTACCTTCAATAAGAATATTATCTTTGATAGCAAGCGGAATACCAGTAAGCGGCGTTACTTTGTCGCCAGACACAAACATTTTGTCGGCAAGTTTGGCTTGCTCTTTGTAATCATCAAAAAACTCAACATAAGCGTTAATCTTTTCGTTTTTCTCAAGCGCTTTTTGAAAAAATACTTCAGTAAGTTCCACTGCGGAAAAATCATGGTTTTTCAAATGTTTATGCGCTTTCGCGATTGTTAGATTTTGTATATCAATGCCCATAATTTTATTATTTTATTCAAGAATTTTTTTCACTTTAATATAGCCATTTTTGCTGTTTGGAGCGCTTTTAATCATTTTTTCAGTGTACTCCCCTTCTTTGTTTGTGTGAACATCCGCCCGCATTACATTGCGAAGCATCCCAACTTGATCTTCGGGAGATTCTTTA
>JAHIYV010000138.1 GCA_018814635.1 Patescibacteria group bacterium
TGTCAATTTCCCTCCGCCCAAATTTTCATCCCTTAGTTTGATGAAGGTTTAGGCGGAGATAATTAAACAAAGCATTGTCTGAATTACAAAGTTTATCCTGCAAAGTCGGGATGAAAACTTCAGATGATGCGTAAACGTTGTGCGAAATTGATTTTTAAGGCAGCTTAATAAAAATTTTAATTTATTTTCATTTATGACTAATGATTTGTGGCAGGATTGCATAGATTGCAAAACAAAATGCTGTCGCGGAGATATTGCTTTTCCGCTTTTCATAACTCCAAAAGAGCTCGAAATAAATCCAGCGATAAACTCTAAAAATCCTTGCGTGTTTTTTAATGACTGCGAATTATGCGAAATTCATGATTCGCGCCCTTTTGTCTGTAAGTTTTTTCCGTTTGAATTAATGAAAATAAATCAAAAATTTTTTTGGATAATATGGAATATTGACTGCCTAATCACAAAAAATCGGCGTGCTGATTTTGAAAAATATTTAACCGAACATGAAGAGAAATTAATTCCGCAATTTATAGACCATCTTGAAGATTACGCCGATTTTCGGATTGAAGAATTGAAGAAAAAATATAAATATGAGGTGCTAAGGGCGGCCAGAATTAAGCTGCCTTAAAAATCAACTCAAGGGGGCGCTACGCTTTTGTTTCGCCTTTAACAATTTAAATTTTATAATGAGGGCGAAACAAACCCTCGGACAACACCGAATATCGGGAAAATTGCTCGGCTCGCAATTTTCGCAAATTGCCTTCGCTACGCTTCGGCAACTTCCGATACTCGGATACGTTATGTGAAATGCATGTTTTACTTTTGGGCTATCGCCCAGCTCTAAAAAAGAATTTAATTTTGTTTTTTTATTAATTTATAGAGGGGAATATGGTGTTTTCTCCGCTCCGCTACGAAAACGATTTATTTATAAGGGGAAAGCGAATATAATTACCAAGCTTAATTTTATGGACAATAACCTTTCAAATTTTATAAAGTATTGCCTCGGTTATGTAAAATTAACTAGAGAGCGTACGGCGTTAGCACAACAAAAATACTCTGTTAATTTGCCAACAGAATTTTTTGGATTACTCGGTTTATTAAACGGAGATACTGACGAAAAAGTTGGGGAATTAGTTAATCTAAAAACTTTTTACAAATATGACCCGAAAGATGTCCCCGAAGATGAAATGGACGACTACGAAAAAGAAAAAGAACTGGCAAACAAAATAGATAGTATTTATAGCAAATACAGGAACGACCAATATACAAAACAGATCATACTGAGTTTCGGATATTTTGAAATTGAAATCCCCATTGAAAGTAACGGCGATATTATTTCGCCAGATGAACAAGAGGAAGATGCAGATGCAGAAGAAAAACCAGTCAAGACTAAAATTGACCGTTATCCACTTTTTTCATTGCCGATAAAAATAGAACAAGAATTTAACAAAAAAACTGGTGCTAAAGAATATTCTATTTTTTTTGTTGATCCAGAAGTCCAAGTGAACATAGGTATGTTGGAACCAATACTTGGCGAGGATTTGTATTTTCAGCTTTTGGAAGAAATGGGCAAATATGAAATTGAAGGGCAATTTACTTTACCAATAATTGATTTAGAAATTTTTAAAGAAATTTGGCACAAAATAAAGGCTCAACTACGACTAAAGAACGCTAATTTTGATGAAAAATCTTTTTCGCTTGAAGAAATAAAAATTGCCTTGAGCCCAAAGGCAAATTACTTTCTTGCCGAGGATTTAGCAAAACTTACTCAACTAACAGAGGAAGAACTTAGTAAAACCGCGCTTACGAGCTGGGCACAAGATGATGAATTAAACATCGAGAGCGACACTCCGCATGAAAAGGACTTATATTTTCCATTTCTCTACGACAAATATCAACTTTCTACGCTTTCAATTCTTGGAAACAAGGCAGCAATTATCCAAGGCCCGCCCGGAACCGGAAAGTCAGAAACAATTTCAAATATACTTTGTCACCTTGCCGCTACTGGTAATCGTGTACTTTTCGTCAGTCAGAAAGCACAAGCTCTCAAGGTTGTAAAAGATAAGCTCAAAAAGCTCGATGTAAAATATCTGTTTGGTTATCTTCCAAATCCAAATTCGACACAAATCGGGGAAGAAGACGAGGCAGACGGCATTGCGCCACAATTAAGTGCGCTTGGATCTCATATTGAAAAACTTGGATACAAATTTAATGCAAGAAAACATTTAGTGGAATATAGTGGCGACAGTATGTCATCTCCAGCGATTGATAAGGTTGTTGAAGAAAAAGAAAAAAATCGTAATGCTATAAATGAAGTTATTGCTATTCAAAGAAAATACTATCAGTTTCATCAAGAGCTTATCCAACTTAAAGAATATGATATTGATATTTCCGATTTTGAATGTTTCGCTAAAAGTTTTTCGTCCGCCGAATGGCAAGAAATAAAAAGTGCAAAGACGGCAATAGAAACACTAGACAAAGTTATTAGAAAATATGAGCGAAGCGATGAAAAAAAAGAATTTGATCAGCTTCTTTCCACTCTTAATCTAAATGACGAATATTTTTCTGAGGCGATTGGAAATATTAGAGATGATGTTGCAAAAACAGGTTATGATCGCCATTCAAATTTTTTTCGTAAGGTTAATAATATCAGTCGCAATTTTCGCCTCGGTAATATTCGTGAGAAATTGCCACGCGAAATTGTTGACTATATAGATAAAATTTTAGTGAGCGGTATATCACGAAATGAACAATCAAAGACACTTGATCGCCTTTATAATCATTGCTATTACTACGAGAATATCCAGCGTCTTAATAACGCCGAGGAAAAATTGCGACAAAAATTAAGTACTTGCGGTGTCTCAGATGAGGAGTTTGATGTTTTAGACGAAAAGATTGATAATTCCATGGTTGCGGACTTGGAAGAAATAAAAAATAAAATTATACGCGTACAGGAAATAAAATCAGAACTTCAAAAACTATCGAAAACAGACAGTACAAATAGGATAGGTTCTGCGTTAAAACGCGCAGAGGAAGAAAGAATCAAGCGCGTCGCTCTTTATATCCAGAATATCGTCAACAAGGGAATTATTGAGAAATGGAAAACAGGAATAACAATCAAGCAGATTGTGAGAAAACTTGCGAGTGCTTTTGGAAAGTCAAAGAAGGCGTTTAAGACATTTGATAATCTTCGCAAGGATGTAAATAATTTCAATGCAATTCTTGATTTAATCCCCGTTTGGATTATGGAACTTGATGACGCCAGTCGTATTATTCCGCTTGAGGCTGGAATTTTTGATTATGTAATTTTAGATGAGGCATCTCAATGCAATGTTGCTTATACTTTGCCCGTTATGTATCGGACAAATAGAGTTTTGTTTGTGGGCGATAGTGAACAAATGCGTGATAGCACAATAATGTTCAAATCAAATCGCATTTTTGATGAATTGGCTCATCGTTATCAGATACCAGAAGAAAGACAGATTAAATCAACTGGTTCTGCTGTTCAGTCCGTTTTAGATATTGCTTACAAGCGTGGTTTTATGGATAGACCTCTTCGCTATCATTATCGTTCCCCGGCAGAATTGATCGGTTTTAGTAATGAATATTTTTATACGCCCAAAGGCAAGGAGTTAATACCGATTAACAGTAATTATCTTACTTACAAAGATACAAACCGCATAATGATTGTTCATGAAACTAAATCGGATTGGAGTGAAGAATTCTCGGACAATGTAAATGTTGCTGAAGCAAAAGAGATATTAGAACTTTTTAAAGAACTGCGTAATGATGAGCGTTATCGCGAAAAATCTATCGGTATTTTATCATTCTTTAATGCTCAAGCGACTTATATCCGCGACCTCTTTGAGAAGGAGGGATTTAAGGAGGAAGATGACAATTACAAAGTGAGTATTATTGAGGGTATTCAAGGTGATGAAAAAGATATTGTAATTTATTCATTCGTAATCAGGAAGCCCGAACAAAAAAATAAATATGTGCCGCTAACTGGCGAGGGTGGCGATATTCGAGCCGATATAAACAAGGGTAGAGTTAATGTTGCGTTTTCGCGAGCAAGATTGCAAGTACATTGTTTCGTCAGTTTGCCACCACAAGAAATGCCAGAGAGAATTTGGCTAAAGAAATATCTTGAGTATGCACAAGAAAACGGAGAGGTTGCGTTTTATTCAACTGATCTTAAGCCATTCGATTCTTATTTCGAAGAAGAATTTTTTAATCTCTTGCGTGCGTATCTAAAACGCGGCTACAAGATTCAAAATCAGGTGGAAAGCTGTGGTTTCAAGATTGATTTTGTTGTGAGTAATACAAATACAGGAAAACGTATTGCAGTTGAGTGCGATGGGCCGTGTCATTTCAAAGACGAGATAGATGAGGCATATGGTATTCATATTGAAAGCGACGAGGAACGCCAGCGCGTTCTTGAGGCTGCGGGGTGGGGATTTTGCCGAATTAAATATGCCGATTGGATAGATAAAAAGTTTGACCGCAATACAGTGTTTCAATTTATAATGGATTTAATAAAATAATTATTATGACAACTTTAATATTTCTAATAATCAATACTCTCGGAATTGTTTTTTTAATTTTTCTATTTTTCAAGAATAAAAAATCAGACAATACCGATCAAATAATCAAAGCAGTGGAAACGTTTTTCAATAAAAACGAGAAGGGATTGAAAGATGAAATGTCTTTGAGCAGAAAAGAAACGGCAGATTCAGAAAAAAGATTACGTGAAGAACTTTCTAATCTCTTTAAAGGTTTTGGCGATTCTTTCGACAAAAGAATGTCTGAATTTGCAAGTACTCAAAATAAAAACTTCGAGGGTTTTTCAATAAAGCTTACCGAATTAATTGACAAGAATGATGTCAAAATGGAAAAGGTTAGAGAGGTAGTGGAAAAAAAACTAGAATCTTTACAAAAAGATAATAGCGAAAAACTTGAGGCTATGCGCGTAACTGTTGATGAAA
>JAHIYV010000032.1 GCA_018814635.1 Patescibacteria group bacterium
AATGGAAAAGGAGGGTGAGAAGCGTAGCTTCGCAAGGCCGGAGCGAGCGAAGGCGAGTGAGGAGGGGTCGCGGAATTTGCCAGCAGGCAAATATCCGTGACTTGGGGAGGAATTTTCCATTTGCTCCGCTTTTTGTTTTGGGGGAATTCGGGGCGGACATACCCTCAATTAATACTAACCTACTTTGGGTTATCCTGCAATAGGTTATAGAATGTAATTATATATGAGTAAATCAATTTATTTAAACGAATATCGAAAAGTTGTAAAAAGGCTTCAAGAAGCAAGAACTGAGGCTGGGTTAACACAGGTTGATGTGGCCATTAAACTTAAAAAGCCACAATCTTATGTTTCCAAAATTGAAAGAAATGAGAGGCGAGTTCAATATTAGCCCACTCTTATAAGAAGATATACAAATGCAATCAAATCAATTCGATGGATGTTAATTGTGATATTAAGATAAAATTAGTGTATGAATTTAGCGATAACACAAAAACATATATACAAGGATATATGGATTCTATAGGTTTTGGTGAGATTAAAATCAAGGATATTCCGATTTTAGATATTGTTCAGGAAGAAATTGACAGTAAATATATTTTAATTGCCCCGCATACAAGTTCATGGCAGGAAAATAAAAGAAGTTGGCGGTATTGATGTCTGTCTTAATGTCATTGAAACAGGAATATCAAAATGATTTCTTTGGGGAGTATTTAAAGGTGTGAGGGGTTACTCGAAAAGAACCATACATTTTCTGAAATGGTATCTCTCGTGAAGCACTGTCATTTTTTCGTCGGGAATGATTCTGGTCCGGCAATAATTGCACAAAGTTTCAATAAAAAAACTTTCATTATTTTCGGCGCGACACAGCCGAAGTATCTCCATTTATTAGAGTCTACTGTTTCAGTTTATGATAAAAATAGACACAAACTTTGTGCTCACAAAAATAGAGAGGAAGAAATTAACTGTTGTGAAGAATTCTGTATGAAAAAAATAACGGTTGAAAAAGTCTTTGAGATAATCAAGCAAAATATACACCTATGAATAAATTGAATTTAAAAATTAAATTAGCATTTATCACAGGACTACAACAGATTGTTGTAGATGAGGTGAGTCGTTATCCAGATATGCGTATCCTTAATAAGGAGATAGATTGTCTTTACCTATATTTTCCACGCAAATACCAAGATATTTTGGGCTTAAAAAGCATTTCTCGAGTCTTTATTGTCGTGCAAGATTCTCGGTACAATCCTACCTACATATCAAACCATAAATCAATTATAGGAGAACTTGTCGATATGGTTATTTCCACTGATAAAAAGAATTTTAAAAGTTTTAAAATTACATGTGCGGGTTCAGATTCACCAGAAGTTAGAAGCATTGTTGGGTATATACAAGAAGAATACGATCTTGTTGAAAAAGAAGAAGCCGACATAAAAATACACATTATCAAGCCAGACGATATCTGGGAGGTCGGTGTTCAACTTACAGCAAGACCACTCTCTTTAAGAGATTATAAGGTGAGACATATGAATGGTGCCATGGATACTACCATTGCCTATGCAATGAATTCTTTATGTGAATTAGAACGTAAAGAATCATATTTGAATGCTTTTTCTGGGAGTGCAACTTTGCTAATAGAGGCGGGGCAAAATTTTCCTAATTTAAAAAAACTTGTTGGTTTTGATAACACAAAAAAACATATTTCATTAGCAATGCAGAATATTAAAAAATCTGGACTTATAAAACGTATTCAAATTTATGAAAAAGATATTTTTGATAAACCAGATCTTGGAAAATTCGATTGTATTGCGGCTGATTTACCGTTCGGTATGGCTATATCTAAAAATGAAGATTTGGAGAATTTGTATCAGTGTTTTATTGAGTATTCTGAAAAGAATTTAAATAGTAATGGTGTTCTATCAATATATACAAGTGAGGATGAATTATTGGAAAAACTACTCTTAAAATCTCGTTTCAATATTATAAAGACGATAAAATTAAAATTTATCACCTCAGTAAATGCATATCTTCGACCTAAGATTTTTATTTGCAAGTTAAAATAATACGAATATATGAAAGAATATGATTTACAAATTTTTTTGAAAAAATACTCAAATTCAACAGTCGATTTTTTCAGATTTAACGGTAATTATGGAGATTCATTGATTTGGCACGGAACAATGACATTATTAAATAAGTTATCTATTCAAGTTAACTACGTTGATTTAGATTCAAGTATAGACAACGGTATTTTATTTATAGATGGTGGCGGAAATTTTATTGACTATTATCCAGATGTCCGCGACTTTCTTGCTCTGAAACACAAAAAATATAAAGAGATTGTCATCCTGCCACATACAATCAGTGGTGAAAAACAAAAAGAATTTTTAAAAGAGTTATGTCTAAATGTCACGATTTTTTGTAGAGAAGAAAATAGTTTTAACTTTATTAAAGATAATTCGGCTCGAGTCCAATGCTATTTATCACAAGATTGTGCATTTTATAACGATATTTCTGGATATGAGAAAGTTGGCAAAGGTACCCTAAATGCTTTCAGAAACGACCGTGAATCAATATTTGATGAAAAACCGATTGATAATTTCCTGACTTCCGCAAGCCTGTTTTAAGCACCTTAATAATGGCTAATCTAAAGGGTTGCTTATTGTAAAATGGGTGCTGCAAGGATAAAATAGCGATATGTTTGTAAGAAAAAATCGTAATCGTAGCGGATCAATCAATCAGTATTCAGATAATCTCGAAGAAACTTAAAACTTATCAAGCTGAAACAATTGGAACATCAAAAGATCCGGATGAAATAGAATGTTTCGTTCAAGAAGCTAAAAATCGTATCCTGTATCCGGAAAACCAAACACCGCTTTTCCCCACTCTTTCCGAAACTGACATGACCATTAAAAGTTTTTTGAGGAACATCTCTAATTTGCAAGTAAGAACCATTGGCCCAGAACTGATTTTTGGAACACTTTTTGACAACATCGGATTTAATGCCATTTCAGAAGAGTTGTTTCGACACATTGTTATTGCTCGCTTGACTTATCCTACCCGTAAACTAAAAACTGTTGATTATTTGTATCGCTACCGCGGAATCAAAATTGAAATTGATAAAATTTATCGTTTTCTTGACAGACTGAATGAAAAACACAAGGCTAAAGCTGAAAGAATCGCTTACAAATACACCCAAAGAACACTTGAGCAAATATCAGTAGTTTTTTACGATATGACTACATTGTATTTTGAAAGCGAAGACGAAGATGATTTAAGAAAAATTGGTTTTTCCAAGGACGGTAAATTCCAAAACCCTCAAATCATGCTAGGTCTTTGGTGGGGCAAAACGGCTATCCCATTGGCTATGATATATTTTCAGGTAATACTTTTGAAGGACATACATTGATTCCTATACTAAAAAGTCTTCAAAAGAAATATGGGTTTAGTAAGCCGATCGTGATTGCAGATGCCGGATTACTCAGCAATGATAATATTGAAAAACTCAAAGCGGAAAAATATCAATTCATTATTGGCGCCCGAATTAAAAACGAAAGCAAACTTATCAAAAAAGAAATTTTAGAGAAATCTCAAAATATTGAGGAAGGAAACAGTTTTATCATTGAAAAAAACGATCAGACAAAATTGGTTATCAGCTGATCCAACAAAAGAAAAAGGAAGGATGAATATAATCGTAAAAAAGGGATCAGAAAACTTAATCAAAAAATCAAATCAGGACGTCTAACCAAAGCAAGTATTAATAATCGCGGTTACAACAAGTTTCTTTCCTTAATGGGGAAAATGGAAGTTACTATTGATAAAGAAAGAATTAAAGCAGATGAGGCATGGGATGGTCTCAAGGGTTATGTCACAAACACAACACTCAAAGCGCAGGATATTATTGAAAACTATTGCCATCTCTGGCAAATTGAAAAAGCTTTTCGCATTTCTAGAACTGATTTGAAAATACACCCAATTTTTCATTATCGCAAAAAGAGGATTGAATCGCATATCTGTATAGCATTTGTGGCTTACACAATCTGGAAAGAATTAGAACGACTTTTGGAAAAACATGAAGTTGGCTTTAGTCCAAAAAGAGCGGTTGAGCTTACGCGCAATATGTATGAAATAGAGTATTCTTTACCCCACTCAAAGAAAAAAGAGAAAACAATTTTAAAAATGGATCCAGAACAGCAAGTTCTTTGTAAAGTTGTCCATGATAGTTGTTAATTATGGGTGCTGT
>JAHIYV010000033.1 GCA_018814635.1 Patescibacteria group bacterium
AACCTGCGCAATTACTAAATTTGATTGCTTGTGTTGAAAGTTTGGTGTTTGTCATTAGCCACCCCTCATAACAAAAACCATCTGTGGGGTTGTCTCGTTGATGTTTTTTCTCAATATCCAAAAATCTTTGTTTAACATATAGCACAACCTTTAGATCTGTTTTGTATCCCGGAGAATTATGAAATTTACACTCAACCAAAGTATGTCTGTCATCTTTACGCGCCCTTACATCAACCTCGTGTTGTACACACCAACCATCTATCAAAGCACCAATTTCTACTTCTTCATATCCAAGCGCGCGAAAAATTTCGCCAGTAAATTTTTCAAAAAAGAATCCTTCGGGACCTAATTCCATAATTGCCCTGCGTAAATTGTATCTTTGCGCGACAGGTCTAGTTTTTCCATAACGAAGAAGACGGAAAGCCTGGCGATAAATATCACGGGTATGCATACCTTGAGCTATTGTATTTTTTATCTGATTAGTAATGTTCTTGGCGGTTTTTGTTGAAGCGCCAGAACGCCTCAAAGACCTCAAAAGTTTTTGTTCAGAAAAAACTTGCTTTGTACCATTTGCCTTAATAATTTCAATATTATTTTGTTTGTTCATCGTAATATGTTCATTATACTGATTTTTTCGTTTAAGAAAAATTAAATTCGGAATTTCTTTGTAAATTATAAATTCTTATTATTTCAGATTAATTACCGGACTAGGATAGAAATTTTTCATTAATTATTAATTTCAATTTATACCCCTCACAATGTTTAAGCATCCCCAAATAAGACTGCAATGATTGGTCAAATGATTCTTTTGTAATTAGTTTATTTTCAAGTTCTTGTTTTTTTATCCTTATTTTCTTAAACATTCTTCTTTTTGTTTTTGTTCGCAAGACTCTATGATGCGGTAAAACCACATAACCAAGAAAATCAATTCCTTGTCTGAATTTTTTAATTTCTACTTTGCGAGGATGTAATTCTAAATCTAATTTTGTTTTTAAAAAATTTTTAATAGACTTAATCAGGCTTTTAAGGTATTCTGAATTTAAATCAATAATTACAAAATCATCAGCATATCTGAAATAATGTTTTATTCTTAATTGTTTTTTAATAAACCAATCAAATTGATTCATGTATATGTTAGCAAAAATTTGCGAAGTTAAATTACCAATCGGCAACCCTTTTACTCTCTCTCTGCGCGCAAAACTTTCCATACTTGTGGAAAAACTTGAAATAATTTCTTTAATCAACCATAAAAACTGGTCATCTTTTATCCTGTTTTTTATTATTTCAAAAAGTTTTTGATGAGATACACTATGAAAGAATTTTTTTATATCACACTTCAAGACATAAGCCGATTTCATGTAATTATTACTGGCTTTCCGTAAAGCATAAGAAAGATTTTTAACTGCAAGATGCGTGCCTTTATTTTTTCTAGATGAATAAGAATGATAAATAAAACTGGAATCAAATATTTTGTTAAGTTCTTTGAATACCAAATGATGAACCAATCGATCCCTTACTAATGCCTTATGAATTATTCTATGTTTAGGATCATGAATATCAAATTGTTCATAAGCGCCATGTTTATAAGTTTGATTTTTTAATTCAAAATGAAGTTCAAAGATATTATCTTCTAAATAGCGCTCAAATTCCATTACATCATATTTTTTAGATTTATCTTTCTTAAATTCATCCCAACAAATTAGAATATTTTCCAAGCTAATTAAATTATCATAAATATTATGGATCATAAAAATACAGACATTCCAATAATTAAAAAGTTATACGAGCTGTATAAGCTCTTTTATAACTACTCTGCCTTATTTCCTAAAAAAGATAAACATACCTTAGGAGCTAAATGCGAAATATATATCATTGCCACACTTGAACTATTATTAGAGGCCAGTTACGCTGACAGAGAAGAGAAGCTGGCTTTAATTAAAAAAGCTAATACTAAATTTGATACCTTAAAATTGTTTATTAGGCTGTTAAAAGATTTGAATATTATTGATAGCAAAAAATATTTTGAATTGCAAAAACAAATTCAAGAAATTGGCAGAATGTTAGGCGGTTGGCAACGTTCGCTTAGCTAAATTACTTTAAAGATAACAACGAATAAAGACCTCCATAACGAGGCCTCTATTTCATTTAGGCACAACCCGAGGAAGAGAAGACCACCAGAGTAGTTGTCGTTAGCGTTGGCCAAGTTGTCCGTATTGTCAAAGTTGAGCTTGTCATCGTTGGCTTTGAAGTTGAGCGAGTTAACGGACTGCCAGGAAATTCGTCTTTTCCCATCTTTAAACACCGGGGAAATAGCTTAAAAAGTAATATTTTCCCTGTATTTTATTTGGCTCCTAAAAGTTGAACCTCAGAAAAAGACAAGTAGTGCCTAAATTCTCGCATGCTCTCTTGTAATCCGCAAAGAACTACAAAACTCTGATGCGTCATAGAAATTTAGAGTTTTGGCGAACCGCTATCCCTTGAGACCGGTTGCATTAGCCTACTGTCTCGTTTAATTAAATTTTGTGTTAATTATTATTATGTGGTATAATGTTAATAAAGAAAGTTTTTATTTATTAACATTATCTCGTATGAAAAAATATCAAGTGTCTCTTTCTAAAAAAGAAATGAAAGAGTTATGT
>JAHIYV010000034.1 GCA_018814635.1 Patescibacteria group bacterium
TTAAAAATATAAATAATAAAAATATTGATTTAGTTTTGGTTGGGCATACACACGGAGCTATGATGAATATCCCATTTTTGTGGAAATTATATATACCCTTAGAATATGATAAACAATATAAAAATGGACTTTTTTATGAAAATAATATTTATATGTATGTAAGTCGTGGTATCGGCACAAGTTTTTTGCCAATCAGATTTAATTCACTCCCAGAAATAGCAATCTTAGAACTTAAAATATTTTATTAATAAAATTATTGCAATCGTAAAAGCTACAATTGTTATAACAACAAAAATTTTGTTTGCTTGTGTCTGGTTTTTTATATGTCCTCCTGATAATTTACTAAAAAACTTTCCACAGGGTATCATGTTTTTATCTAGAGCCATTTGTTGTATATCCCGCACAAAAGCTTGTTCACTTTCAAATTCTACTGTCATAATATTTAATAATTATTTGCTAATAATACACCAATAATAGACCTGTCCCGTAATTAGTTTCATAGCGAAATTTTCAGATTTTAAGTAGAATTTTTTATAAATTTTCTTATCTATGCTTAAGTATAGGTAAGTAAATTTAGAAAAAATTATGCCAAAATATGGAAATTGTAGTAGGAACTAATTACGGGACAGGTCTAATATACTTTTTAATTATAATATTTATATACTTTTTTTACCAATATCTGAAGAGGAAAAGATCTTGTTACATGCGTTTTTAAGTGTAACCTAAACTGTATTCTTTCTTCTTTATTTTTCAACATTCTTAAAATAGCGCGTGTTACGCGGGTCACTTGGGGGTTGTCCCCCCAAGTGGCTAAATTTTGTTGTTGGACTAAAATCCCGCTGTCTTTTATAAGGATTTCTGGAATACCGCCAACATCGCTCGCAATGACTGGAAGTCCGGCTAGACCTGCTTCAAGAAGCGCGTAAGGAAACGCCTCGGTTCGTGAAGTAAGTGTAAAAATATCAAATGCTTTGAGTAATAAAGAAGCATTTTTTTTATAACCAACCAAAAAAACTATATCTTGTAATTTTTCTTTTATAATTAGTTTTTCAAGATTTTCTTTTTCTTCGCCACTACCAATGATAACAAAAATAAAAGAGGGGAGTTTTTCAGTATTTGTTCGTAACAATTGTCCGATTGCGCGAATTATATAATCTAACCCTTTATTTTTATGCAGTTCGGATATTGTTCCTATCCAAAGTGCATGAGGATCAATATTTTTAGGTTTGTGGTTTGCAAAAATTTCATCTCTTGCAAGATTTCTATCCTTAAATAAAATAGGCGCGATTCCATTATGTACAACAACAATTTTATTTTTTATGAATGGCATTTTTATTACCGCTTGTTCTTTGGTGTGATGTGACACGGCAATTGTGGTGTGGCTGAATATTATTGTGAGCCAGTGAAAAAAATAGATTGCTAAACGCGAAAAAAAATTACGCTCCTCATTAAATGCCCAGCCGTGCGCTGTAAAAATTATTTTTGGGACTCGCATAATTCGTCCAGCAAAAGCTCCAAGTCCGCCAGCTTTTGAGCTGTGAGAGTGTAATATATCTGGTTTTTCTTGACGCAATATCTTAATTAATTGCCAAAAAGTTTTGATTTCACGAATAATTGAAATATCTCTTTGAAGGGAATGTATTGTGATTACGCGAATATGTTGCGATTCAAGTTTGTTTTTAAGTTCACCATCTTTTCCAAGAACAATAACTACATCAAAATCTTCTTGAGGAAGATTGATTGCAAGATCATACACATGACGCCCCGCACCACCCCAAGATGCTTTGGTGATAAAATAGAGAATTTTTTTCTTTTTTTTCATAAAAAATTGATACAAGCAATATTACTATAACAAGCATAATATAAATTACAAATTTCAATCAAAAAATAATTATGAAGATTCAACTTCTGAATAATTAGAAATTCAAAATTTTATGTTGCATAATTCTAGTTTTTACTTTTTAACATTTTCCATTTTGATTTTTACATTTTACATTTTTTTCTTGTGTATATGTATAATTTTTGTATTATTAAATAAATGAATATTACACCACGAAAAGAAACTTATATTTTATTTATTGGCGACATTTTAATGCTTGTATTGGCGTTGTGGCTTGTTCTGTTTACTCGGTATGCTGTAATTCCAGATATATCATTATACCTTGGACATTTTTTACCCTTCTCTATTTTGTTTGCGCTCTGGTTTTTTGTTTTTTTTATTTCAGGGTTGTACGAAAAACACACCTTATTTCTAAAAAGCCAGATACCCTCTCTTATTTTTTATGCTCAAATACTAAATAGTATTTTTGCGGTTTGTTTCTTTTATTTTATTCCTTATTTTTCCATCACCCCCAAAACAAATCTTTTTCTGATGTTACTATATTCTTTTGTCCTTTTGGCGGTTTGGCGGTTATATGGTATTTCGTTGCTAAGCTTTAGTAAAAAAGGGCATGTGCTTATTGTTGGCAGTGGAGAAGAAATTAATGAACTCAAAGAAGAAGTTGGCAATAACCCGCGATATAACCTGAAATCTGTAACATTTTTGGATACAGATAAAATCTCGGATGCTAATTTTCAAAATGAGGTTTTCAGTAGAATTCACAACAACAAAGATCTTTCAGTTATTATGGTTGATTTGCAAAATACAAAAATACAACCACTTTTACCTCATTTCTATAAATTACTTTTTTCACAAATATGCTTTGTTGATATTTACGATGAGTATGAAGAAATTTTTAATCGTGTTCCATCCTCACTTATAAATTATACTTGGTTGCTCAAAAATATTTCTCCAACATCAAAAATAACTTATGATATCTTAAAAAGATTAATGGATATTTTCATAGCATTATGCGTTGGGGTTTTATCTTTAGTAATTATATTTTTTGCCATACTTGCCATTAAAATATCTGATAGAGGGCCAATATTTTTTCTACAAGAGAGGATTGGAAAAAATAATAAAAAAATAGAAATTATTAAGTTTAGAAGTATGGCGGTGTCCAAAGAAGGCGTGAAAAATAGATGGTATTGTCGTCAAACCTTACAAATCACAACATATATTGGAAAAATTCTTCGAAAAATACATATAGATGAATTGCCACAACTGTGGAATGTCTTAAAAGGGGACATATCTTTAATTGGACCACGCCCTGAAACACCTAAACTGGCGCAGGCATACGAACAAGCAATTAGTTATTATAGCATTCGCCATATTATCAAGCCCGGATTATCGGGGTGGGCGCAGGTAAATCAAATAATACCCCCTAAATTTTCTGTTGAATATGATAAGACAAAAACAAAATTGTCTTACGATCTTTATTATGTTAAAAATCGTTCTGTTTTGCTTGATATAAAGATAGGATTACAAACAATCAAAACTCTTTTTTCGCGAAGCGGAGTATAAATTAGTTTGTAGTTTGTAGTTGGTAGATTTATATTTTTACTTCCATGTAAAAAGATTGCTTCTTATTAGTTTGTAGTTACTCACTATAAACTAAATGGATTTATGATTGGAAGTGAGACTTCCAACTATACCTTGCAATTTTTAATCTTTATCATGTTAAATTGCTTTGCATCTGCTTTGCAGAATTTAACAAGATGAACCTTTAGCCTTTGTATATTTTCATGCCCCCTAAAGTTGGGGGGTGTGAAAATAATCCCAAATACACATTTTTTTGCTATCGCGTAAAAACGTGTATTTGTTATTTTTTATTATTATCCAAAGTTGTGATGGTGTGATGGAAGCTCAGCTTCTTTCGCCTCTAGACTCTAAAACCATCGAATATTGCCTGACTGTTAACGGCTCAACGAGTTGAGCTGTTTAAAAGCCTTGAAGGTAAGCCACTGCAGAGAAGTTTTACATTTAAAAATTGAACTACCCTAACATTTCATCCACTACGGCTTTTACATCGTGTCCTTCAGCTTTGCCTTTCAGGTCTTTCATTAGTGCACCCATTAATATACCCTTTTGGCTCGGTTCGGCAAGTGTCATTTGGTCGCGTTTGATGAGGGCAAGTTTTTTAATTTCATCGCGAGCCATCATTTGAGGTAGATATTCTTTGAGATATTCCAGCTCCTTTTTTTCAGCTTCTACTAGGTCGTTGCGTCCGCCTGCGCGATATTGCTCAATAGAATCTTTACGCTGTTTAGCAAGTCGCGCGACAATTACTATGATTTCATCATCAGAAAGTTTCTCTTGCGTTTTTCGTTTTTGGGCTATCAATTCATTGGTACATGCGGCTAAAATCCCCCTCAAAACTTCTAATTTAATGCTTTCTTTTGCTTTCATAGCGTTTTTCATACTTTCTCGTATTTGTTGTTGTAACATATTTTTCAAATTAAAATTACTTGCTATAATCGTATAATAGCATAAATAATGATATTATAACAAATATGAAGCATATAACTGCAACAGATTTCTATAATTATACTAAGTGCAAATATCGCGTGTATATGGATAAAAATACTGATCCACAAACAGGCGACCAACTTAGCCATTTTTTGCAACTTTTGTGGCAAAACGGTGTTATTCACGAAGAAAAAGCAATTAAATATTTTAAGGAGCAAAAAGACAAAACATTCGCTGAAGTTTTAACAGAAGATGTGATGGACGAAGAGGCATTAAAACAAGCGGCTGAGCAAACATATTTACATATGAAAAAGGGTGTAAATTTTATTTATCAAGGTGCGCTTTTGCGACCTGGACAAGATTCTCTTTTTGAACAAACCCCTACATTTGTTGGTCGTCCCGATATTTTAATGCGCGTGAAAGGAGAATCGGTATTCGGTGATTTTGCCTATGTACCTGTTGATATCAAGACGGGAAGTGGCTTGGAGGAAAATGACTGGGGGGCAGATCGACCAAATCAAGCATATATGGCTCAAATGAATTTTTACGCGTTTCTTTTGGAAGATGTTATTCAACGACCAGTTAGAGAAGGGTATATTTTTAACGCACGGAAGCAATTTATTAAATACAAACTTTCACCTCACGGCGACGCGTTACAAAATGTTCTCACGAAAATTAAAAAAATGACTTCTGGTTTTTCTGAAAAATGTGAGCCAGTTATAAGTAGTGGTTGCGGTCTTTGTCCTTGGCAGAGTAGTTGTCGTACATGGGCGGAGAAAAAAAATGATTTAACGCTACTTTTTTATTTAGGTGAAAAAATGAAATATGGATTTTATGAAATAGGAATTTATTCCATAGAAGAACTAGCGACAGTGGATTTAGCAAAATTATTACCCCAAATAGAAAGTGCCAAAAGAAAAAAGTTTTTTTACTCAAGCGTGGGTGACAATTTAATAAAAAGTTTAATCACTCGCGCGCAGTTATATTTACAAGAAAAAAATGGTGATAGTGCGAATGCTTACATAATTCGCAAGAAACCCAATTTTCCTAAAACAAAAAAAGAAATTCATTACGACATAGAAGATGATCCGCTTGGCGAGTTTGTGTATATGCACGGTTTTTGGATAATAGAAAAAAACAAAGATTCATATTATCACGCAATTACAGCAACACGCGAGAAAACTGAAAAAAAAATTGCAGAAAAACTCTGGGATTTTTTTGCCGAGAATAAAGGTGTTCCCATATATCATTATGCTCCTCACGAAAAAAATATATGCAAAAAACTAATGGAGAAATATAACCTGAAAAAAGATATTTATGATAGCGTGTTTGGGCCAGATGGCTCTGCAATAGATTTGTACCAATGGATTGTAGAGAATACTGATTGGCCTCTTACAAGTTATAGTTTGAAAGCAATTGCAAAATACACGGGTTTCAATTGGAGCGCCGACGATGCTGGCGGAGCAAATTCAATTGCTTGGTATTATGATTATCTAGATGGCAATGACGCAATGATAGACAAGATATTAATATACAACAAAGAAGACTGTATGGCCACCGCGCACCTAAAAAAATGGTTTGAAAATAAGGCGCTGTAATAAAATAACTTGCAGTATTTTAAAAATTCAATCTCATCTAACGCTATAGGTTTCTGATTTGAAATAGTGTATAATATAAATAATGAATAAAAATTTATTGACGACTATTTTTTTCTTTTTACTTGTGGCGGGTGGGGTTATCTTTTTGTTTTTGATTTTTAAACCATATCTTGTGGCAATTCTTGTGGCGTTGATTTTTTCGGTGGTTTTCTATCCTGTTAAAAATTTTATTTTGCGACACTTAAAAGTAAAAAATACCACTGGATCTTTGCTCACAACTATATTAGTTCTTGTTGTTATAATTGTTCCAATTTTTCTATTGGGGATTATGCTTTTTCAAGAAGCGAAAGATTTATTGGTAAATTTACCAAAAGGAGGTCTTGTTACTCAATATATTGAAGATCGTTTAACTTCTGTTGAAGGGTATATTAATAGTATTGCGCCAGATGCTAATTTAGAATTAAATATTATTACATACATTAAAGATGCTGCCGGGTGGATTGCGAACAATTTTAGTTCGTTATTTTCGGGTATCGTTAAAGGTACTATAAATATGTTTTTGATGGTCGTTGCGCTGTTTTTCTTTTTGAAAGATGGAGAAAAAATCAAACAAGTTATATTAGACTGGAGTCCTCTTGGAGATGATTATGATCAGGGGATTTTGAATAAAATGGCAATAGCGATTAACTCTGTTGTTAAAGGCGCATTATTAATTGCTATTATTCAAGGAATATTCGCGGGCGTGGGATTCATGATTTTTGGGGTTCCATCCCCAATACTTTGGGGTTTTGTTGTTATGATTGCTGCTCTGATTCCGGGTATTGGTACGGCTCTTATTATTATTCCAACTGTAATTTATTTATATTTTGCCACAGGCCTTTTTGGAGCGATAGGGCTTTTAATATGGGGAATTGTACTTGTTGGTTTGGTGGATAATTTCCTTCGCCCAATTCTTATTGAACGAGGTATCAAAATTCATCCACTTCTAATTTTATTATCTGTTTTTGGAGGTATTGGTTTTTTTGGCCCTCTTGGATTTTTTGCTGGTCCAATAATTTTGAGTTTTGTCTTTGCGCTTATTGATGTATATCCTTGTGTAATGGGGCCGAGAGTAGAAAATCCAAAAAATAAATGCACTATTTCTGAAATAAAAAAAGAAATCGAACTTTAAAATTATTAAAAATAAAAAATAAAGAATATGGAAGACAAAAAACAAGAACTAATCTTATGGCTAGATCAACTTTCTAATGATGATGTTCCTCTTGTTGGAGGGAAAAATGCTTCGCTTGGAGAAATGTACAATATATTGAGTCCGCGAGGCATCAGAATACCAAATGCATTTGTTGTAACCGCGCACGCGTATTATGCTTTTATAAAAGATACAGGACTAGATGTTATTATAAGAAAAGAACTTACTGATCTTGATACTCATGATATCAAAGCACTTCAGTCAAAAGGAAAAAAAATAAGAGAAGCTTTTTTGTCAAAAGAATTACCACAAAGTTTAGTAGGTCCAATACACGAGGCATATAAAAATCTTTCTTTAGCATACGGACTTGGAGATGTGGATACTGCAGTGCGTTCAAGTGCTACGGCTGAAGATTTACCCGGCGCGTCTTTTGCTGGTGAACACGAAACTTTCCTCAATGTGTCTGGCGAAGAAAATGTTGTTATAGCAGTCAAAAAAGCATTTGCGTCACTTTTCACCGATCGCGCAATTTCATATCGTGTTGATAAAGGTTTTGATCATTTTAATATTGCTCTTTCTGTTGGTGTTCAAAAAATGGTTCGCTCTGATAAAGCGGTTTCGGGAGTTATGTTTACAATTGATACTGAAACTGGTTTTAAGGATATAGTTCAAATTAGTAGTTCGTGGGGTCTTGGTGAAATGGTGGTGCAAGGCAAGGTTACCCCTGATGAATTTCTTGTTTTTAAGCCAACTCTTGAACAGGGCTTTAGTCCAATTATTAAAAAATCTCTTGGCGCGAAAACGCGAAAAATGATTTATACAACAGATTCTCAAAATCCAGTTAAAGAAGTGGTTGTTCCATTAAAAGAGCGTTCCGTATTTACTTTAACAGAAGATGAAATTCTTACTCTTGCGCGATGGGGTGTTGTGATTGAAAAACACTATTCAGATCGCGCGGGTAAATATATGCCAATGGATATGGAGTGGGCGAAAGATGGTATTTCCGGAGAGCTTTATATAGTACAAGCAAGACCCGAAACAGTACAAGCAGAAAAAAATAATCTTATTCGTACTGATTATAAACTTATAGAAAAAGGAACACCTATTATTGAAGGTATTTCTATAGGTACAAAAATTGTTACAGGAACAGCGAGAATTGTTTTGTCAACAGACACACTGCATGAATTTAAGAGAGGTGAGATTTTAATTACAGAGATAACGGATCCTGACTGGGAGCCAATTATGAAAATTTCCGCAGCAATTATTACAGAAAAAGGAGGACGAACTTCACACGCGGCGATAGTGTCTCGCGAGCTTGGAATTCCCGCTGTGATAGGAACGGGGAATGCTCTTTCAAAAATTAAAACAGGAGATATGCTCACTGTTGATTGTTCTTCTGGTGTTGTTGGTAGGGTATATGCTGGAGAACTTAAATATGAAGAAAAATCTTATGATATTGGAGAAGTTCCAAAAACTCAAACATCGCTTGCGTTGAATGTTGGAAGTCCAGAGGGCGCGTTTCTCCATAGTTTTTTACCTCATCATGGTGTTGGGTTGGCGCGCGAAGAATTTATTATTGCTTCTCATATTCGTATTCACCCGCTTGCTCTTTTAAATTTTGACAACTTAAAAGATAAAACACTTAAAAAACAAATTGAAAAATTAACAAAAGGATATGATAGTAAAACAGAATTTTATGTGTCGCGACTTGCGGAAGGACTTGCGCAAATTGGGGCCGCTTTTTATCCACAACAAGTAATAGTTAGATTTTCTGACTTTAAGACGAACGAATATGCTACACTTCTTGGTGGCAAAGAATATGAACCAGAAGAGGAAAATCCTATGATAGGGTGGCGTGGAGCCTCGCGATATACGAATCCTATATTTAAGCCAGCTTTTGGTCTTGAGTGTGAAGCGGTTAAACGAGTCCGCGAAAAATTTGGACTTAAAAATGTACAAACAATGATTCCTTTTTGTCGCACACCGGAGGAGGGGCAACAGGTTCTTGATATTATGAACGAGTTTGGACTAACAAAAGGATTTGATGGTTTGAAAGTTTTTGTTATGTGCGAGATTCCAACAAATGTAATTCGCGCAGATGATTTTCTAGATATTTTTGACGGTTTTTCTATTGGTTCAAATGACTTAACACAACTTACTCTTGGTATGGATCGCGACTCTGCTTTGATAGCGTCTATTTCAAATGAAAATGATTTTGCGGTGAGAGCTTTGGTTTCGGAAGCAATTAGAAAATGTAAAGAGCGCGACAAATATATTGGTTTTTGTGGACAAGCCCCATCTGATTTCCCAGACTTTTTACGGTTTTTAATAGCGAGTAAAATTGATGCCGTGTCGTTAAACCCGGATGTGCTTGTTGCGATGAAATTTGAAGTTGCTGATGAAGAAAAGAAAATGCGGGAAGAAAAGCGCGCGGGTTGCGAAGGGTGTTCGTCAGGCGGTTGTTCGTAAAAAATCAAAATGGAAAATGACAAAGATAAAATGTTAAAAGGTCTTTCCTTGAGGAGGAGCGAAGCGACGGGAAAGGAGAGACCCACCACCTTTCAAGAAAGGAAGATGGGTAAACCTTGGTTTTACTCATTTATGTAACTGTCATTTTGATTTTTACACTTTACATTATTACATTATTATCGTTTCAATATTAAAAGATTAAAAAACTTATATTATGAAAATTATTTCGTTTGTTAATGAAGAGTGGGAAAAAGAATATCTATCAAAACATCTTGCGGGATATAACATAAAATTTCTTAATGGGATTTTACAA
>JAHIYV010000035.1 GCA_018814635.1 Patescibacteria group bacterium
AAATAAATATTATGTTAAAAAAAATCCGTAACTTTTCTATTATTGCGCA
Organism: Patescibacteria group bacterium; assembly: GCA_018814635.1. GTDB lineage: Bacteria > Patescibacteriota > Minisyncoccia > Phycocordibacterales > JAGLOS01 > JAGLOS01. The sequence continues at coordinate 50 of JAHIYV010000035.1, forward strand.
TATTGACCATGGAAAAAGTACCTTGGCTGATAGGATGCTTGAAATTACGCATACTATTGAAAAGCATAAAATGAAAGAGCAGGTGCTTGATTCTATGGAGTTGGAAAGGGAGAGGGGTATTACTATTAAAATGCAACCAGTAAGAATGAAGTATAAAAAAGATAACGAGGAATACATACTTAATCTTATTGATACACCGGGGCATATAGATTTTTCTTATGAAGTATCGCGCGCGCTCAAAGCGGTAGAGGGATCTTTATTACTCGTGGATGTTACCCAAGGAGTGCAAGCGCAAACTCTCACTACTCTTACTATGGCGCGCGAATTTGGTTTGCGTATTATACCTGTCTTAAGTAAAGTTGATTCACCACTTGCGCAAACAGAGGAAACAAAAGAAGAACTCGCCCAACTTATTGGTTGTGATATGGATGAGGTTTTGTTAGTTTCTGGTAAAACAGGAGAGGGTGTTGAGCAACTTCTTTGTGAAGTAATTAAAAGAATTCCCGCTCCTACCGAAGAATACAAACAAACAGATGGTGTTCGCGCTCTTGTTTTTGATTTTGCATATTCAGATCATCGTGGAATTATTGTTTTTATTCGTGTTTTTGATGGATCTTTAAAAAAAGGGGATTCTTTGAAGTTTATGCAGTCACAAGATACATTTACTGCCTTGGAAGTTGGTATTTTTGCGCCAAAGGAAATTTCTACAGGAGAACTTACAGCTGGTTCCATTGGATATATTGTTACGGGTATTAAAAAACCGGGGATCGTTGGTGTCGGTGATACCATCGAGAAACAAAAATATCTATTGCCCGAGCTTGCTGGTTATATGAAAGCGCAACCAGTTGTATGGGCAAGTATATTTCCCGAAGACGCTGATGATTTCACCGTACTTCGCCAAGCTCTTGAACGATTGCGTTTATCTGACTCATCTCTTTCATTTGAAGAAGAATCATCAGGTACATTAGGACGCGGATTTAGGTGTGGTTTTCTTGGTATGTTACATTTAGAAATAATAACAGAAAGACTAAGAAGAGAATTTAATCTTGAGCTTGTTGTTACAACGCCAAGTATTACATATGAAGTTACTTATAATAATGATAAGGTTCAAACTATTTATTCGCCGTCACTTTTTCCTGAACATGGAACAACGAAGTCTGTGCGGGAGCCGTGGGTTGACGCAAAAATTATTACCCCGTCTAAATATATTGGACAGATAATGCAATTATTATTTGAGCATGAAGGCATCGCGCAAGAAACTGATAATTTTGGAGAAAACAGAACAACACTTTCTTTTATAATGCCTTTGCGCGAGCTGATGCGTAATTTTTTTGACAAACTTAAAAGCGTATCAAGCGGTTTTGCGTCATTGTCGTATGAATTACTTGATTATAGGGAAGCAGATGTTACGCGACTTGATATTTGTATAGCGGATAAACCTGTGGCAGCATTTGCTCGCGTGGTATCGCGCAGAAGAGTTGAAGAAGAAGCGCAAAAAACTGTTGAGAAACTTCACGGTATTTTGCCGCGACAAATGTTTGTTACCAAAATACAAGGTAAGGCGATGGGACGAATTATTTCATCACGAACACTTTCAGCTTTCCGTAAAGATGTTACTGCTAAATTATATGGAGGAGATATTACCAGAAAAAAGAAACTTTTAGAAAAACAGAAAAAAGGAAAAAAGAAAATGAAAGAACAAGGAAGAGTAAACATCCCCCCAGACGCTTTTTTGAAAATGATGAAAGAGTAAATAATTTCTACTCCAAAATTATCCAAAGGTGGATCTTGGATATTCTTGGGAGAGTTGTCGCTAAATTGGCTAGATGATATAATCTAAGTAAAGGTAAAGGTAAACAAAAAAGATTAGAGTCAATTTAAATTTTAACTTATCTTTTTATACACAAAAAGGTCGACCTTAAAAACTTATTAAAAAATAAACTATAAACAATAAAATGAGAGATTTTTTAACATTTCGAAAGATGATTACGCCTTTAGTTATCCAAATCCTTTTTTGGGTAGGTATTGTCACAAGTGTATTTTCTGGTATCTTTTTGATTGTTACGGCTGATGGTGGAGTATTTGTTTTACAAGGCATTTTTCTTTTGTTACTAGGACCACTTATTGTAAGAATTTATTGCGAGGTACTTATTATTTTTTTTCGTATAAATGAAAATTTAGTTGAAATTAAAAATAATACAAATCGAGGAGTAGAATAATTTTTAAAAAACTATTTTATAAATTTTTAAATTAACCAAAGGCGATTCCTTGATACAAACATCACTTGGAGGTTCGACCTCCAAGTGATGTGTTTTATTAAATTGGTTTTAACTTTCTTTTTTTATCTAAACAACATTGGCGCGGAATACATGACTACCATACTGATTACAATCACTACAACTAGGATTGTCCACAAGATTTTTATTTTTTTCTGATTTTTTTTATCAAACATATTTTACTAATTGCTAATAATTTAGTAATGTGTATGAATACTTTAACATAATATCGTAAATAGTAAAAGGCAATTAGTATGCGTCATTTTATCAAAAAACATCACAAAACAAAATCCGCGCTTTTTTTTGTTCCTGCCATTATTTTGTTGGGTGGATTGTGTATTATGACAGGAAGAGCTACTTGGAATATTTATCAAAAAGCTCAACAAGCAAAAAAAAATACGGCAATCGTGGCAGAAGAATATGATAAATTAAAAAATCGCGAACAAGAACTTGAAGCAAAAATCAATACCCTGAATACACCCTTAGGGGTTGAAACAGAAATACGCGATAAATTTGGTCTCGCGAAAGAAGGAGAAGAAATTGTAATAGTTATTGATGAATTAGAGCCCACAAAAGAAGTTGAAGCAGACAATATCGCAGAAAAAACTTTTTGGGGTAAAATAAAAGAGTGGTTGTGGTGAAATAATATAATGTAAATTTTGAAATATCGCGGGTATAGTTTAGTGGTAGAATGGATGCTTCCCAAGCATCAGACGGGAGTTCGATTCTCCCTACCCGCACCAGCCAGTCTTGCATAAAAGTGAATTTTTGAATATAATCTAAATTATGATACAAAATCAACAACAATTTAGTAGTCAATTATTACCACAAGTTTTTAAGACTTTCTTTTGGGTGCTATTTTTCTTATGGTGTCGTTTTGGTTTGCGGTTACGATACATTAAAGATTAATTAATTATCTAAAAATTTTAACATTTTACCCAGCTCCTTCGTGTTACTTGAGCACTTGGGTGTTGGACACCCAAGTACACCCAAGTACACACAAAGTACAAAATTATCTAAATATTCAAGGAAAGTCCTTGGATAAGAAAAGAGCGGGACAGATCTACTCACCATTTTTGATTTTTTGGTGGTTTTTACGAACCTCTTTTATAATAGTTGCAAAAAGTTGTTTGATTAAAACAGGATTAAGATGAAGTTCATTTGCCCATATTGTTCTTTGTTTAAAAACTTGATCTTCTCTATTTTTTGCGCAAGCTTTTAGGGCATAGATTTTTTTGTATTCACCAACTATTTTAGTTAAAGCAAAGCATCCTTTTTTACATTTTTTCGTACTTCTTTTATTACTTCAATTGTTTTTTGAATAGGAACTGAAACAATAACAATATCCGCTTTTTTCGCGAGCTCTATGTTTGTGAGCGTGGTTCGTGTTCCTGATATTAATATTTCAAAACCTAAATTTTCAAAAAATTTTTTGAACCACATTCCCATTTTTCCATTACCACCAATAATTCCAATGAGCGGTTTAGGTGTTTTCTGTTTTGTTTTCATTTTTATCTAATTAGTTTCAAGTTTCTACTGCAACATAGTTGTAACAGCGACTTAGTTTGTTAAAAATTGCCCGAGGTGTTGATAATTGTTTTTAATCGCGCTTCATATTTATTCAGGCATAGTTAATGCTTTTGCAGGACAGATAGAGGCGCACATACCGCAACCCACACATTTATTTTCATCTACAACTATTTTATCATCAAGAAAAGACAAAGCTTGTTGTGGGCAAACACCCACACAAGCTTGGCATTGCATACAAAGTTGTTCATCATATTTTGGCGCTATTTTTTCATTCATATAATTAAAAATTAAAACACATTAATAATAAACTTATTTTAGCATTCTATTATAAAAATTATAAAAAACTCAAGATGCACAAATAGTCTAAATCACTGTTACAAAATAGCTATTTGTAAGAGATTATTTTTTATTTCTCTAATTTACAAATTTGTTAAAAACCTGATCCTGTAAATTCTAATAGTACCTTTTGGTTGAAATTGTAAATTGGCGGAGGAGGTGGGATTTGAACCCACGATACGGTTTCCCGCATACCGCTTTTCGAGAGCGACGCCTTCAACCACTCAGCCACTCCTCCAATATAAAATTGTCAGCCGCTCCTTTCAGTCGCGGACGAGTGGCTTCGTGTTTGCCACCTTCGCTTCGCTGCGGATAAAACATAAAGCAGTTTATCTTTTATCCACTCAGCCACTCCTCCAATATGTTTTATTTTTTACTTTAGGTACCACTTGGGGGTCCGACCCCCAAGTGGTACCAAGCAGCTTCTTAAACATTTGTAAAGCCATAAACATACTAACATATTTTACTTTTTTTAGAAAAATGTTACTATAATCGTATTCAAACAGCTTTTTCCAAAACTGTTTTTGTATCAATAAGGTTTTTACAAAGGCCCCATCGTCTAACGGTTAGGACATCGGCTTTTCAAGCCGGTAATCGGGGTTCGATTCCCCGTGGGGTCACAAACAGGAGAAAAGCTGTTTTGCAAGGCACGAAAGCCATTTTTACATTTGTATTCAAGGGTATTTCCGGAAAATTTAAGTTCGGAAAACACTGTGCGTATAATTATCTCTTTTTCCTCAGAATTGCCAATATAGTAATGTAAATAAGCATCTTGTAGGAGTTCGGAAAGTTTTATGATTTCTACAATAACTTCGTGTGAGGATATGTCCATTACTTGTTCTTTTGTTTGAAGTGCAGACAATTCTGAGCTGAGATGACGCTCTTGTTCAACATAATCCTCTGGAGTATAAACGCCTGCCTTCAATAAAGGAATTCGATTTTCTCTTAAGTATGAAAGATCTTCTCTCGTCTTCTTTTTCCTTCTTTCGCTTTGCTCTAAAGCGATGTTTCTTTTATGTTCAACATCATTAATATCAGATTGAGTCTTACTCTCTATATCAGAAAGTTCACCAGTTGAGAAAGTAAGACTATAAATTATTCACTGACTTTATTTTCCAGAACCCATACTGCGACATTCTTTTTTTATTAGGACAACTTTTATCACAACGAGCGCCAAGGTATATATGATTCTTTCTATTATAAGGAGTGTATATGCGACCACATATTCCACAAGTAAAAATACCTCTGTATGAAATAATAAGTTTATTATTATAATGCTTACTTTTTCGTCTACTATCAAGGGCCTGCTTTACTTTGTCATATATTTCTTTTGAAATAATTGCTTCATGGCTGATGCTTTTAACCCACGCACCATCGTTAGGATGGTATAAAAATAAAAGTATTAGGACGAGGTTGACAAGAATTTGCAAATTGATATACTGTAACCTATACCTATGGTTAGGGTATAGATAACTTAATTTATAATTATAAAATTATGCAAAATCAAAAAAATAAAATTCTTATCAATTTTAAAAAAACGCAAAGCTTGCTCGGCAAGATAATTAAAATGGTTGACAGCAATGAATATTGCATTGATATAATGCAACAAAATTTGGCAGCGATTGGACTATTG
>JAHIYV010000004.1 GCA_018814635.1 Patescibacteria group bacterium
ACACCTTTTACCTTAACTTTTTACTCAAAACAAAAACCGCTACATGGCGGTTTTTGTTTTGAATTAACTTGAATAATAATATTCAATATATACTATTTAGTACATACAGCAGGATTAACACCACCACCACTTGCTTTGCCTTCGGCACTCTCACCCGCATAACCCGTGCTATCAGTACACCAAATCTTCATTGCCATTGTTTGGTTCTTATAAGGGACACTTACAGCCCACGATTGACTATTATCTGTACCCACTACACCAGAACCGCCAAGCGCGCACCATGCTGTGCCTGTTCCACTCCCAGCACTCTCAGCTGCATTAATTGCCGCAGCTACAGTAGGGTCAGCAAAAACAGAGTCAGCTACAACAATAACATTACACACATCTGTTGCTGCTACTGCTGATATGCCATAACTCATCCCATTGTCATCATAATAAAGAGCAGATTGAGCTTGTATCGCGCTTAAGTTTCCTTTTACTGCCGCTTTATTACCTTTTTCTCTTGCAGTATTAAGACTGGCAATCACAATGGAAGCCAAGATACCGATAATCGCAATTACTACTAGAAGTTCAATAAGTGTAAAACCTTCTTTTTTTCTTAACATTTTATTGTATTAATATTTTAATTCAAACTAATAATCAACTTTTAATAATATCATTAATCATTAAAAGCATTCGACCCATTGCCAATTTATATTAGACCTGTCTATTATATTGGCGCTTATTACTTAACTAATAACTAATAATTATTATAATACATTTTAAAAAAAACAATAGCGCTTATATTATATCACCTGTGGATAACTTTTTTTAGCGTCAAGCGTTTATGGAACTTTATTTAAAAATTACCCGCAATATCATATATTGGCAAAAGAACAGACGCCATAACAATTCCCACACTAAGACCAAGCGCAACAATCATAGCCGGTTCAATTAAACTAATGACACTATGAATTGTGTTTTCTACTTCGCGTCTATAAAATTTTGCCATTACTTGCAAAGTTTGCGCGAGCGCGCCAGACTCTTCTCCTACTTTTATCATAAGAATTAAAATACGCGGTATTTCTTCATATCCTTCAAAAGCATCTGCAACCGTACTTCCTGATTTTATCATTTGCGTTGCGCCAAAAAGTATTTTTGCATATCTTTTATTGTCAACCACACCAGCTGTTATTTCAACCGTCTTAACAAGAGATACTCCACTGGAAAGCATTGTAGCCATATTATCAGTAATTCGTGATAAGTATAATTTACGATACAAATTACCAATAATAGGAATATCCAATTTCATACTAGAAAGATCTAATGCTTCCGCGCGTTTCAAATAATAGACAAAACAACCCAAAGCAACAAAAGTTAACGCAACAAAAAATCCATAATGAAGAAGGAAGCTACTTAGGCCCATAACTATTGCGGTAGACCAAGGAATATCTTGTCCACTTGCTTTAATAATTTCACTCAATTGTGGAATAACCAAAACAAATAGAAGTATCATAACCGTTACAAAAACTATCATCACAAAAGCTGGATAAATAAGAGCTCCACGCGCTTTTGATGTTAATTCGTGGTTTCGTTCAAGATAGTCTGCCAGATATACAAATACTTCACTCAAGCTACCCGACTCTTCACCAGAACGAACCATATTAACATAAAAATTTGAAAATACTTTTGGATGTTTAGCAAGCGCGCCAGAAATCGCCATACCATTCTGAATATCGGCGACAATTTCTTGTAGTTTTTCTCCTAGCAACCGATTGTCAGTTTCAATTGCAAGCATACTAAATGTTTGAAGCGCGGACACCTGCGCTTCAAACATTGTCGCAATTTGCCGTGATAGTATTACAATATCTCGGGTGTTTACACGCCCAAACAATGCGACGTCTTTTGCAAAAAAATCTTTATCCTTAGAAGCCAAAACAGAAATTATAATAAGCCCCCTTCTTTGGAGCGCGGTAATAGCGGTATCCTGCGAAACAGCATCAATCGTTCCTCTGTTTTCTGCCCCTACGGTATTAACTGCGATATAATTAAATAACATATATAAATTAATTTAGTTAATGTGTTATTATAAATAATATCATAAAAGTCGTTCAAGTGCTTTAATATCAGGAGTATGCATATAAGCGTCATTTGGTGTAATTTCACCTGCGCGTACTAAATTTGCTAATGACTTATTCATACTTATCATTCCCTGCGCCGCGCTTGTTTCAATTATAATATCAATTTCATGTGTTCTGCTTTCACGAATTAAACTAGAAACTGCCTTGTTATTAAGCAATAATTCATACGCTGGTATTCTTCCCCCGGAAATTCTTGGAATAAGTCGTTGAGAAAAAATTCCCAATAAACTTCCCGCTAATTGTAAGCGAATTTGTGTCTGCTGAACAGCGGGAAAAGAATCAATAATACGATTTATGGTTTGCGCAACATCATTTGTGTGTAAAGTAGAAAAAACTAAATGACCAGTTTCTGCCGCCGTTACAGCCGTAGACATAGTTTGGGGGTCGCGCATTTCTCCTATCATGGCAACATCAATGTCTTGTCTAAATAATGAACGAAGCGCCGTATGAAAACTGTTTGTATCAATACACACTTCCCGTTGATCAATTATTGATTTATTCTCCACAAACAAATACTCAAGGGGGTCTTCAATGGTCATAATATGTTCTGTGCGTTCGTGATTAATTTGGTCTATCATTGCCGCGAGTGTTGTTGACTTTCCTTGCCCCACAGGACCAACCACCAAAAAAAACCCTTGTTTTTTTCGTGTAAACGACTCTAAAATTTTTGGTAAATTAAGATCTGCTATCGTTCTGATATTGCTTGATATAGCGCGCAGGGCAATACCAACCGAACCTTTCTGAAAAAAAGCATTACCCCTAAAACGCATAGAACTATTATATTCAAAAGAAAAGTCTACTTCTTTTGTTGAAAGAAAATTCTCAAATCGTTCTTCTGGTATCATCGCGCGCGCAAAACCCAACACATCTTCACGACTTAACTGGTATTCGTCCGTAAGAGAAACAAGAGCGTCTAAAATGCGAATAATAGGATAACGGCCAGCTGAAAGATGCAGGTCAGACGCGCCCTTATCAACCACAATGGACATCCAGTTTAATAATTCTTGTTTATAATTTTTCATATCGCTGAGTTGGTTTAAGTTAAATTAATTAAATTATAATGTATTTGCTTCTTCAAAAGTAATCATTCCACCAAACGCTTTTATTATAGCATCTTCTTTCATAGTTAGCATGCCGTTCTCTCTGGCAACCTTCCAAATTGCCGCTTCGGTAGGATTGGTTAGAATTACATTTTTAATATTGTTGGTAATTTCAAGAATTTCTAGCACGGCGACACGCCCACTCATACCAAGTGTTTGTTTTTTCTCTGTTTTTGCGCGATAGAACGAACCTTTAAGATTTAGTTTTTCTTTAAATTGCATCGGTAAATCAACAAATTGTTTATCAATCATTATCTGAAAACTCTCATCAACAGGTACAGATTCTTTAGACTGTGGTAATACTCTTATCAATCGTTGGGCTATGGCCATAATAAGAGTTGGCGAAATTAAATAAGGATCTATGCCCATATCAACTAATCGTGGGATTGCTCCAATTGCATTATTAGTATGAAGTGTGGCAAAAACAAGATGTCCTGTCAGCGCCGCATGAATCGCCAAGTGCGCCGTTTCTTTATCTCTAATTTCTCCAACCATAATAATATCCGGGTCTTGGCGCAAAATAGAACGCAAGCCCGTCGCAAAAGTATATCCTATTTGAGGCTGAACTTGCGATTGACTAATTCCAGGTATGTTATATTCAATTGGATCTTCTAGGCTAACAACATTAAACTTTTCACAATCAATTGCGTTGAGCATAGAATAAAGCGTTGTTGATTTCCCCGAACCAGTCGGTCCAGTAATTAAAATTATTCCATATGGAGCTTGAATTGATTTTTTTAATAAAGATAAATTAGAAACACTTAAACCAAGTTCTTCAAGTGTTCTTATCCCTTTTTCTTGATCTAAAATACGCATAACCACTTTTTCACCATATTGAGTAGGAAAAGTAGAAACACGAAAATCAACTTTCCTGCCTTCAATACGAGCGGTAAAACGCCCGTCTTGTGGTTTGCGTTTTTCGTCCAATTTAAGATTGGCTAAAATCTTAATTCTAGCAATAACCGCACTGTGCACATTATTAGGTAAAAAAATACTAGTAAAAAGTTCACCGTCCACACGGAACCGAATACGCACACGATTAAACAAGGGTTCAACATGAATATCTGAAGCGTTTCCCGCAGTAGCATGTCGCAACATCACCGACACAATTTTTGTAATAGGCGCGTCTTCTTTAATCGTGGATTCTGTTAGGATGCCGGTTTTTTTGTTGTCCGCTTCTTTTATGTCTGTATTTTTATCTAGTTTTATGTCTTCATCTTCTGTCGCCTCAAACTGTGTAAGGGCCTCTGTTACTTCT
>JAHIYV010000036.1 GCA_018814635.1 Patescibacteria group bacterium
ATTCTCAAGTTCGCTTAGATTTATATTAGATTTTTTTGATAAAAACTTGAAGAATATAAGTATATTTTGAAAGTTTTTTCAGAAAAATATGATGTGAAGATAAGATGAAATTGTGGAGGTTATTTATTTACAAACCCTAAGGTGAATTGATTTTGAATTAATTGATAATTGACTATGGTGTGAATAAATATTTTTATTATAATTTTACCTGCGTTTCTCTTATTAAAATTTCTTTAATATTTTTACTGAGATTTTTGATAAATTTTTCATCTTTAATTAATGACTCTAAATCAAGTTGTATGCTTTTTGAATCAACGCTGGCAATGATTTTTAATAATTTTTCTTTTAAAACTGATTGGTTATTAATCTCTTCTAAACATTTTATATTTGGTTTAATATTTTTTTGCAAATACCACATTAAATCAAAATAATCTCGTCCCTTTGCCTTTATAAATATCTTTCCTATTTTGTCAGTTTTTTCCCATTTGCGATATAAAATAGCTCTCAATTTTGTCGTCATTAAAGTTGGTAAATCAAAAGTTTTTATCAAAATAGATCTGTTAAATTTGAATAAAGGAATAATTTCAGTTTTGTAATTTTTACAAAAATTAAATTCATTAAAAATTTCAATTTTTAAAAATAAGAAATTTGACTCATCTTGTCTTATTTCAGTTAATTCTAATTCCTGTAAAACAGGGAATTTTAAATAAATTCTGAATTTTTGCGTTTTGGTTTTAACTTTTAAATCAGTGTTCTTTTGAAAAAAAAGCTCTAAATCTGCGGCTAATTCTTTAATTTTGATTTTCTTTTTCAAATCAACAAAATCAAGGTCTTCGGAAAGGCGTGATAAATTAAAACAATGAGCCAAACAAGAACCTCCATAAAAAATTAGCTGACTATATTTTGGATGGGAATAAATAAAATCTAAAACCAAAATTTGCAAATATGTTTTAGCTAAATTTCTTTGAAACAATTTATTTCGCGTATCTGAAGTATTAATTAAATTTTTTAAAAATATTTTTGTTGTTTCCATAAAATTCTATTTAACAAAAAGCCAAATATAAATTTGTTTCATTTTTTTTGATCCTTCTATTTTAAGATATTTTTTAAATTCTTTTAAATCATTTTTTGTAAAATTATCCATATTTAGTCTTAATTCTTGCGTTGTTTTTTTATTGATTAAAACATTTTTTCTAAAATACAAAAAATCAAAAAGAGCTTTTGCTTTAGTGGCTTTTAAAATTGTCAAATTATTTTCTTCTATTATTTTAAATCCACAAAATAACTCATCTTTTATTTTATGATAATAAAAATTACCCAATTCATTAGAAAAAACAATGGTTTTTTTTGCGCTAACTACCAAAGTAAAATTAACAGGCAATTCTGTTAAAATATTGTGGAAATAAAGAATATAATCCAAACTTAAATAAGATGGCTGGTATAAAATATTAGCTATAAATTCTAAATAAACAGAAAAACTATTTGTTTTTTGTGTTTCATCAATATACTTTTTAGCAACATACAATCCTTTTTTTAATCTAATAAGTTTTCCGCGCTTTGTGTATCTGGATAATAAAATTGCAAGATAAGTTTTATTTTTTTCTATTGGGATTAAATCGTCAAAACCAAAATAAGGCAGTTGTTCTGCTAATGTAATAATTTTATCAATTTTTGGTTTATATTTGTTTCTCATAATGTACTAATACAGTATATTATGGGAAACAAATTGTCAACTCTCTATCACACACTCTCTATCACCACTAGGGAAAACTTTTAATCAGCAATAGCTGTAAATACATTTGTTCCGGAACAAGTTCCGTTAACTCCTGAACTTGGCATTGCTAATCCCCAATAAGTATTGGCTGTAATTTCAGCGTCAGTTCGCTGAGGCAAAGTAAGAGCTAATGTAGTTGCTGTTGCGCTCAAAGCAATGTCTCCTGTTCCATAAGTGAAACCGGCAGCCGCATATTTCTGATTAGCTACAGGAATTACGCCGACTGTGCAAGCCATATCTACCGCGCTTGAAAGCTGAACATCAATTGATCTGTTTCCCGTGTTGGTAACTATAGCTATCTGGGTGGTTGTGCCAGTGTTTGTTCCCAAAGCAATTTCACCATAAGCAATAGTTCCAGTAACATTTAAAGCGGATAAACTGTTCACTTCTTGAGTGGTAGTTGCTAGCGTTCCCGCGCCTACTGCATCTGAAGGTGTAACTTGGCAGGTCCAATGGTCAGCGGAATAAGGTCCAGCGTCAGTAGCGTCAGCGTAATATTGAACTGGAAAAGTACAGGTATATGTTTCAGTAGTCCCAGAACCGCCCGATGGAATACAGTTAGCATCTCCTGCCAATGTATAGTGATTATTATTATCATCAGCCACTCCAGCCCCGACTCCTGTTCTATATAATTTTGCCTCTACCGAAGTAATGTCCCCGTAGCCGTCAGCGTCAGTCACTGTGGAAGAGCAAACCACATTTGTTGTTGTTGCTTCGGTTAAAGTTATAGGCCCTGCTCCAGAATTAATGTTTACAGAAGAAGCAACAGGTAAAGCAGCAACGGCAAAATTTACCTCTATAAAACCAAAGCTAACCAAAACAATAATAAAAAAAAGCAGTTTCATTTTTTTAAATTTGACTATTTTAGAAAAAATATTTATCATAAATTTTGAATTGAATTATAGTTTAATTTTTCCCATATTTCAATTGTTTTAATTATATTATATATTATCAAATTGTCAAAACTTATTATGTTGAATTAACAACATAATAAATAAATATCGGAAAAAATATAAATCTTGCCCAAGGACTTCTTGCCCAAGAACTTCTTGTCCAAGGGCAGCCCTTGGATAGTCTTTTTTACTAAATAACAACCGGCTGAATAATGAAAAGTCTATAATTCAGATGGAACAGCTGAAATCACACCGCGCGGATTAGGTTGGTTGTGAACAACAAAATCATTAAGGTTATTATCTATATCATAGCCATTCCCGTTAGTTATGTATTCGCCATTTGCCATAGTTTCGGAAGTAGATGTTTCTAACGCTCTTCGTTCTAGTGTTTGAGAAGAATTTGGAGCTAAAGCAGGAGTATTTTCAGGAAAAAGATATTGTCCTGTTCCATAGGAAAGTCTATCAACTATCATAGAGCTTGTTATTGTATTATCTGTAAGTTCAGTATGATTATTTACCAAGAAAACAGTACCACCTGAACTAGATAAACTAAAACTACTATGTTCCATATCTGGAAGAGCAACATCCATAATAATTCTTCCATGTTGGACAAGAGTACTGTTTGGATAAATATATACAAAATCTTTAGGAGCTATGAGAAAATATCCTTTACTTGGAATTATTGTGCTGTTATTACTTGTAATGTTTTTCTTTATAAATTGATCTGCTTCTCCTCCTCTGTATTGAATTGAATAACTGCCTAAATCTATATCACTATCTGTTGGATTATATAATTCAATAAATTCTTGATCGGCGAACTCGCCAGATGTTTTAATTTCACTGATAACAATATGATTAGCTTGAGTTGAAACAATCCGTGTTTGGGTTTCATTGCTCCAATTTCCTATGTTTCCTGTTTTATCTGTTGCTCTAGCTCTAAAAGATATGATTTGGTTTAATGGAATTTCAACATTGAAGACAGTGTTTGAGCTCGAGGCAGCATTTATCCAATCTTGCCAATTATCTCCTATTTTCTTGACTTCCGTAATGGGACACCTATTTTAAAAGTTCATGCCTGTGTTTAAGCCATTATTTAATCCTTTTTATGTATTTTTAACAAAAGTGCCGAAGTCAAGAGTGTTGGTTTGGTGTTTTTTAAAGAAGGATGCAA
>JAHIYV010000139.1 GCA_018814635.1 Patescibacteria group bacterium
CTAATAATGTTACTGTAACCTTTAACGACGAGCTAAATGATACAAGCCCTGGAACAGACCAAATAGCAGAGACCGTTCAGGTAGATGCCACAATGATGGTGCCCTTGATGTTCGCTAAGATAATGGGCATAGAAAGTAAACGGATATCAGCGCAAGCGGCCACCAGGATAGGAGGGGCGACAGGTGTAGGTGGAGCAGCTCCCTGGGGACCACCTCCTTTAGACTATCAAGAGTGCCAAAGATATATGCTTAAGCGTGGCCAGGGAAGTCAAACTAAAGTAGGTACAGGTCTAAGTAATTACTCTGCCTTAGAGCTGCCTGGTATCGGCCCAACCCCTGGAGCAGATTGGTATCGGGACAATATCATCCCTGGCGGAAAGGGTTCTACGGTTATGCTTAGTGTGGGAGACAATATCCAGACTGAGCCGGGAAATATGGTTAACCCAACCGGTCATGGAGTTAATGAGCGACTGTCGATGTGTCTTCATACCCCTAAGTGCGGCAGCGGAGGATGTAATTACATCCCTGGATGTCCAAGAGTAGTGATTGTTCCCATTATGAACATTGACCAGAATGGTAAATATGAGATTCCTATTCTCCGTTTTGAAGCCTTTCTTTTAGATGAAAACAGCTTTGACAAAAATCAGGAAGTCTTAGTAGATGGAGTAATACAGCCGGTAGGTAACGGAGGAGTAACAGGAATTTATCTGGGAAGTTATATGGCTCCTTCCGGAACAGCCGGTGGTCTTACCGGGGGAAACCTTGGTGGGGTAAAAGTAGTCCATTTAATTAGATAAATTGGAGGTACCTAAAAATGAAGAAAGAAAAAGGACAAATATGGGTAGTAGTCGCTCTCTTTATGCTGGTCTTGATCATTCTTTTTTCTCTGGTCGCAGATGTGGGCAAGGTCTATCTCTGGCAAAAGAAGCTTGAAATGGCTGTTGATGCTGCGGCCTTAGCCGGAGGCCAGGAATATGCTTTAAAGTTTAACTCTATAAATGCTCAGGACTTGGCTCAAGATCAGGCAGAAGCAGTAGCTGTTTTCTATGCCGGGCTAAATGGGGCTGATACTAATAATGTTATCGTAGCCTTTACCGATGAGCTAAATGATATAAACACGGGAACAGATGGATTAGACGAAACCCTTCAGGTAGATGCCACAATGGAGGTGCCTTTGATGTTTACTAAGATGCTGGGCATCCTGACAAAGGAATTATCGGCTTCGGCTGGAGTCAGGATAGGAAGCCTGGCAGGCATGGTTGGAGAGGGGCCGGCTCCCTGGGGACCACCTCCTCTATACTATCAACCTGGCCAGAGATATATGCTTAAGCGTGGTCAGGGAAGTGGAACTAAAGTAGGCACAGGCCCAAGCAATTATTGTGCCTTAGCTCTGCCTGGAAGCACAGGGGCAAATGACTATCGAGATAATATTATCCCTGGTCCACCAGGTTTTACAGGCACTCTTAAGGTCTTTGACCTAATTGAAACTGAGCCGGGAAATATGGTTGGCCCAACTGACCAGGGAGTTACAGGGCGCTTAGCAATGGGCGCTGATGTGGTTATCGTTCCTATCATGGATATCAGGCAAAATGGCAGATACCAGAGTCCTATCTACCGCTTCGAAGCCTTTCGATTGGATGGGGATAGCCTTGATAAAAATCAAGTAGTTGAAGTAGATGGAATAATGCAGAAGGTGGGCAATGGAGGGGTAACCGCTGTCTATCTTGAAAATTATGTTACCTCTAAGGGAATAATGGGCGGCCTTTGCCCTTCAACCGTTTGCCGAATAAAGGTAATTCAGTTGGTTAGATAGAGGTGAGCTAAGATGAAGAAAGAGAGAGGACAGGCCTTAGTTGAATTTAGTTTAATGCTTTTTGCGCTTCTTTTGATCCTGATCTTTATCTTTGGGGCAGTCTTTACTATTCATAATTACTTAGTCTTAGATCGAGCCTTAGCTAAAGCCGGCAGGTATGGGTCATTGGGAGCAACAGATGCCCAAATCATCGAAGCCATCAACATTACAACAAGGGAGGCCTTAGTCAACACTCCCATTCTTGCCGGGAGATTCCATGATGACCAAATCCATATTGAGGTTTATGATTCGGACGGAAACCTTGTTCCAGCTAATGGAAGGGATGACTACGGGGATGTCTCTCTCGGAAACAGATTAAAGATAACCCTCTTTTATGAAATTTATTTTGCTATTCCTTATGTTGATGTCTTTCATGCCAGGATTCCGGCTTCAGAGACAGTTCGCATAGAACAGCCTTTAGGAGGATGGACACCACCTTCCTAAAAGGCAAAAATATTGTAACTATTTACCCAAATGAAGTGTAACAAAGGAGAAAGAGAGAATGAGGAGAAATAAAGGAGAAGATAAACCACTAATGAACACGAATTAGCGCGAAAAAGAAAAGAAATTATTATTAGTGTTAATTCGCGTGTATTCGCGGTAAATCTCTCCCCTATTTCCCTACTTCTCCTTGCCTATACTTCAGATGAGTAAAGTGTTACAAAATATTTAAGAGGAGGCTTATCATGAAGAGAAAAATTAAACTTTCCTTATTTGTTGTTATCCTTGTCATGGGGATAGCTAACCTTGGGCAGGCAAATACCTACACGGTCACCAATCTAAATAATTCCGGTAATGGCTCTCTGCGTTGGGCTCTTGACCAAGCCGGAAGCCACTCAGGTTCTGACACAATCAAATTTAATCCTGCTCTAACGGGTGGGACCATCTGTCCTACCAGTGAATTACAGATAACGTCCAGCAGCAAGGCAGAGGAGACAATCATCGATGCCTCTGATATCTGGAATGAGGCCACAAATATGCCTGGCATTACCATTGATGGAAACTGCTGTGGGAGTTGTGAAGGTCTTAATATTAGATCCAAGAATTGTGAAATCTACGGCATAGCCATTATGAATTTTGAGGATGATTGTATTCAGCCTCAATCAGGTGCTGACTACTTAATCCTTGGCGGGCCCGGCCATAAAGCCAATGTCTTTGGCGGCTGTGGTGGTGAAGGCATTGAATTGCAGGCCAACGATTGCCATATCTACGGTAACTATGTTGGGGTGACACCTAATGGCGCTGATATTGGCAATGGAGACTGTAGTAAGGGTCTGGGCGGCCTGGTGTTTTGCTCTGGCGCCAGTGACAATGTAATAGAAAAGAATATCTTTGCTCACAATTGGGGTTTTGGAACCAAGTGCTGGAGTGCCAATAATGACGATGGCAACCTCATCACTCAAAATTCCTTCTATCAGAACAAAGATGCCGACAGGAACGGGAGCTGTAGTCACTGGGGTTTAGGGATTGACCATGGCGCCAGCAATGGAGACGGCCCGACCTTAAATGACGGACAGAAGAAGTCTAACGAGTTTAACGATGGAATGGATTATCCTACCTTTACAACTGCTGAGCTAAGCGCCGATGGAAATACCCTCTATGTAAAAGGCTTTGTAGGCACTCTTCCCGGACAGACAGTCTTTGCCAACTCCAGGGTAGAGGTCTTTATTGCCGATCCTGACCCTACTGGTTTTGGAGAGGGCAAGACATATCTGGCCACCCTTACCACCGGCTCTACAGGCAACTTTGAGGGAACGATTAATGTAAGCGCAATTGGCGGCTTCGCAGTAGGCGATTATATTACCGGCACAGCTACTGATCCCAACAATAGTACCTCGGAATTTTCACCTCTCTTAGCGGTCATCCCTGGTTGCTGATAGAAATAAGGAAAATCCACCTATAGTATCTAAGAAAAAGATTTTGGGGTTGGCTGAAAATTGTAGTTTAGGCTTTAGCCTTTCATAAATGAAATCCTAAAGGATTAACTCCAATCGCTTACCCCAAAAACATTATCTTAAAAGCTATATCAGGTTGTTAGGTTCACGGTTGATTCCCTTGCTCTCTAACCTTGAACTTCTGAACCCCGGAATTGTGAACCCGATCAGGAAGGTCTTAAAAATGAAGAAAGAAAAAGGTCAATCAATGGTAGAAATGGCGGTGCTAATTCCGATTCTCTTTATGCTCTTGATAGGCATATTTGAGGTAGGGGTTGTCTTTCATAATTATCTTGTCTTAAGCCAGGCCGCTAAAGAGGGAGCCAGGAGTGCCTCCTTAGGAGGAAGCGACGAACAAGTAGGAAAAATGATATATGAGGCCGCCGATGCTCTTGTAGATTCCTTTTTCCTAAAGGGACAGCTTGACGGACCAATAACCGTTATCCCGCCTTTACCAAGAAATCAAGGCGATTCCGTGACGATTACTATCCCTTATCAGATGTTCTTTGCCCTTCCCCTGATGGGTAAGGCTACTGTCGTAACAGTCAGTGCCCCAGTAGTTTATAGTGTGGCCGTTCAGCAGCAAAGTCTTCCTTAAGCCATCCATGTTTTGGATAATGCCCCCTCCTTCTGAATCCTCATCTTTACTCTTAACTCCTGTCTCTGCTATAAATCTTTGGTATCTTTTACAGAAAAACTGCTTGACTTTTTAGCGAGAGTCAAATAAAATATTGGCTAAGTGAGGGGGTTTAAATGAAATGTTTAGTCACAGGCGCAGCTGGATTTATTGGATCACATCTAGCTAAGGAGCTAATTAGAAGAGGCGACCAGGTTATTGGCATTGACTCTTTTACTGATTACTATCCCCGATGGATGAAGGAGAAAAACTTAGAGCATTTACAAGCAGAGGAAGGATTTACCTTCATTGAAGGGGATCTGTTAGACCTAAATCTAAGAGAGCTTCTTTTGAGGACAGACTACTGTTTTCACCAGGCGGCTCAGGCAGGAGTGCGGGCCAGTTGGGGAAAATATTTCGATACTTACACCAGATGTAATATCTTAGCTACCCAGAGACTTCTTGAAGCCGCTAAAGAAAGCCGGTTAAAGAAGCTTGTCTTTGCCTCCTCTTCCTCAGTTTATGGAGACAGCCAGGATCTGCCTTTAAGAGAAGATAGCTTACCCAAACCGCTCTCTCCTTACGGAGTAACCAAGTTAGCTTCAGAGAATTTAGTCAGCCTTTACC
>JAHIYV010000037.1 GCA_018814635.1 Patescibacteria group bacterium
AAATTTCGCTACGAAACTAATTACGGGACAAGTCTATTGTTTTTGCTTAAATATCCAAGGACAATATCCAAGGGTTACCCTTGGATAGGATTTAAAATCACATTTCTTTTAGGTTTAGTATGTAAAAATTTAAAAATACTTTCAGCGGCGATTGCTCCTTCACTGCAAGCGGTAATGATTTGATGAAAATTATTAGAAGCAGTTGTAATATCACCTGCGGCCCAAATTCCTTCTTTGCTTGTGCTTTGATCAGATTTTACTTTAATAGATCCACTTTCGTTTGTTTCCAAAAGTAAATCTTTCGCGTTTATTATTATTTTTTGTGGCACACTACCAATTTCTACGAACAAGCCGTCAATTTTAATTTTCTTTTCCCCTTTATAAGGTGTATCTAAAATAATTTCTTCCAATTTTTCATTTCCTTTTAAATCAATAACATTGGTATTATAAATTACTTCAATTTTTTTATTTTTTATTACTTGATCAATCCATGTAGTTTCACCACGCAATTTATCTTTTCTGTAAATTTGATAAACCTTGTCGGCAATTTCAGCCAAATGTAACGAGGATGTATTGGCGCTATCACTACCTCCGAGAACGGCAACAGTTTTATGTTTATAAAACATAGCATCGCAAGTGGCGCAATAAGAAACACCCTTGCCAATAAATTTATTTTCATTAGGTAAATTAAGCTGACGGTGTTCAGTGCCCATAGCCAAAAGAAGCGTATCAGCAAAAAATATTTTTTTATTCCTCGTAATGATTTTAAATGTTTGTTTTTCTTTATCAATACCAACAACTTTATTAATTATAAAATCTGCATCCAAAAATTCTGTGTGCTTTTGCATTTTTTTTACTAATTCCGCTCCAGAAATTTCCTGTTCAGTAGGAAAGTTACAAATTTTATGAGCCTTTAAAATCATACCACCAGGAGCTTCACTAATAATTAAATTATCTATCTTATATCGA
This sequence comes from Patescibacteria group bacterium, assembly GCA_018814635.1. Taxonomy (GTDB): domain Bacteria; phylum Patescibacteriota; class Minisyncoccia; order Phycocordibacterales; family JAGLOS01; genus JAGLOS01. The sequence goes on from JAHIYV010000037.1 coordinate 970, forward strand.
GAAGCATAAATAGAAGCCGTCAAACCAGCCGGTCCCGCGCCTATGATAATAAGAGAATATTTATTTTTTGTGTTTGGCATATAAATTATGTTGATTTTAATACTTTAATAGCTTCTTTATAAAAAGGTTTAGCAATTTGTTTTGCATTTTCAGAAGAAATTCTTTCAAACATCCAATCAGTCTTTCTTTTTATTTTATTTTTATTAAATACTACAACTAATTTTTTTATATGTTGGAGTACATTTATTTCAAGATAACTAATACTATCTGCATCTTTAATTAAATTTGATTCTTCGTCTCCACCAAATTCATGTTTTAATATCATATTTGCAATTCTTTCAATTTTATCCTTTTCAAAACCTTTTTTTGTTAAAAATTCGGTCATAATTTTTGCTCCTTTTGTTTGGTGTTCTTGAAGAATTTCAGGATCATTCCATTCATGATTTTGAAGGATGTCTTTTAATGTCCTACCCCTAAAGGCTCGCGCAATATCATGAGCATAAGCTGCTATAAGAATGACCTCATCCGCATTAGGTTTTAATTGTTTCGTCCAATAAACAGTTCTTTCAAAATGTTCTACATTTTTATTTTCCGCATTTTGCTCAAAAGATTTTTGAACAAAATGTTTTACTTCATCTAGATCTAGCATAAAAATTTTAATTAATTAAACCTTTAATCGTCCTCTCAACTTCTCTGCGATTAATATTTTTTTTATCGCGATAAGATAAGCGGTTGTTCTTAAATCTATTTTATTTCCATATTCTTTATTTGTTGTGATAACTTTTTCCCATGCAGTAATCATTTTTTGTTGTAATAATTTTTCTAAATATTTCTTCTCTAAAATATTTCCTGTTCTGTTTTGACACCACTCAAAATAACTAACAATCACTCCCCCGGAATTTACTAAAACATCTGGAATTACTATGGTCTTTTTAGAAAATAAAATTTTATCCGCCTGATATGTGATTGGTCCATTTGCAAGTTCTAAAATATATTTAGCTTGAATTTCTTCTGCATTATTTTCCGTAATTTGATTTTCTAATGCAGCTAACACTAAAATATCAACCGGTAATTTTAATAAACCAGTGTTAGTAATATTCTCAGCTTGTTTGTAGTCTAAAACTGATTTTGTAGTATTCTTTATTTTTATAATTTCATTAATATTTAGACCATTTTTATTATAAATTCCACCCTTGCTATCACTAACAGCTACTATTTTAAATCCATCTTTATAAAGCATTTGGGATATATAAAGTCCGGCGTTGCCAAAACCTTGGACGGCAATTCTAATAGTTTTTTTATTTAATTTAAATTTTTTTATCATTTCTTTAGCAACAATAAAACCACCTTTTGCGGTAGCATCATTTCTCAAATCGCATCCTTGTAATTCTAATGGTTTGCCAGTAATCATACCCGGTTCATGATGACCCACTTTTCTTTCGTATTCATCCAACATCCAAGCCATTACTTGTGAATTAGTATAAACATCAGGCGCGGGTATATCTTTATCTTGGCCTAATTCTTTATAAAAAACATCTATAAATTTTCTACTGATATTTTCCAATTCTTGATTATTGACTTGTCGTGGATCAAACCTAACACCACCTTTAGCTCCCCCGTAAGGTAAATCAACTAATGAATTTTTAATCATCATCCAAAAAGCTAAGGATTGCACCTCATCTTCACTTACATCTGGATGAAATCTAATACCACCCTTTCCGGGACCTAACGTATCATTAAAAACAATTCTCCAAGCTGAAATTTTTTTACCATTTACTTTAAGTGTAGCATTGTTGATTTTTTTAGGTGTAGAAAGTAATTGAATTTCTTTATTACTGAAACACCCAATTTTTTGAATTTCTTTTAATCTGTTTGTAATATTAGAAAATATTTTATTTTTCATAGATTTAAATAATATGAATAATTTTTAACCTTGGTTGATATTTTTATAATTCTTCAGCCAAAAAACGACGGTGACATTTTTCTGGGGTTTCCTCAACACACATTAAGAGCCTGTTTAAAAACTTCATTTCGGCTAAAAATTCAAAATATCTTTTTTCAAAATCTTCCCACGGTATTTCTTTTCTATAAACGGAAACTCTTCTATTTTCGTTGGGTTCTTTTTCTTTAATTATAGATTTTGTAAATACTTCTTTTTTCATAAACAAAAAGGTTAAACTTATTTAAGAAAGTTATTTATGTATAAATTCTAAAGCTCCGCCTCCAGCTCTTGTTTAAATGTTTCCTTTTCTCTTAAACCAATAAATTCTTTAATTGCTTTGCCATTTTTAAACAATTTCATATTTGGAATGCTTTGAATTTTATATTGCATAGCTAGTTGTTGATTTTCAGGAGTTTCAGTATTTACTTTTCCAATTTTAATTTTACCATCTAATTCTTCTGCTAATTCACCTAAAATGGGCGCCATCATTAAACAAGGTTGACACCAAGGCGCCCAAAAATCCACTAAAACAGGAATATCGGATTGCAAAACCTCTTCTTCAAAATTTTGATTTGTTAATTCAATTATTTTAGACATAATTTTAAATATATTACATATTATCATAAAAAGTAGTATTATGATAATTTAAGGGGATCCGAAATAAAATAGAAAACCCAGGGATCATCTTTAGATTATCCTTGGGTTTTATAACTTCCCTCCGGAGTGAACTTGCCAAAACTTACGATGACTGCACATTGTGCTGTCGGCAAGTTCACTCCCTACTCCAATGCTACCACCTTTTATTATGCATACTTTCAAAATTATTGCAAACTTTTTTTGTAATAAAAAAAATAACCCCCGCTTTTTACACAGGGGTTGTTTGTCGTCAATGTTTGCCACAAAGACTGTGGCAAACATTGCGACGCCGAGAAAAAGAACTATACCGACAACGGGCCAAAAGTGACCCCTTGCATTGGTGAGAAGCAGAAGTTGTAAAAAATAGCGCCCAACCACAATGCCGATTGGGCATATCACAAAGAAACCAAACAGTTTCTTTGTAAACCTTTCCCAACGGATCTCTCTCCGCTGCAAAAGGATTTTTTCTCTTCTGGTCAGGTTTTCTTTCATAACCAGCACCTCCTTTTTTCAAAAATCAAAAAAATAGGTCAGGATGGTCTGAGTCTGGACAGTAACACAATTGCTTCATAAAAAAAGTGAAAGCAATGGTTACTGTATTACTGCCGACCACCCCACCTATTCTTTATTATGCATACTTTTTAAAAAATGTCAATACTTAGTCCCACACATGCAAGAATTAATTGCAACACTTGTCTGTAATAATTAGTATACGGGCATTATGAAGAAAATTAATAAGGGTGGCTTAAAAAGCCAAA
>JAHIYV010000038.1 GCA_018814635.1 Patescibacteria group bacterium
CAAAGATTATCAACTTTTCCTACAATAGCTGCGTCAATAAGAATCCTAGTAGTATGTTGAAAGGAAGCAGCCGATAACCAACTGTCTGTCGTGAGTGAAATTTCAGATATACCACAAACTAACTGTTCAGCTTTTGCGGGTACTCCATTCTCAATTTCAATACTATCATTTGCTTTCGCCAAATCAGCGCTTGAAACAATTTGATTAGCAACAAAAGAGGTGTTACCAACATCCTTAATTTGCACTCTGGAAAACATTTGATGGACAATAATTTCTAAATGTTTTGGAGAAATTGATGCACCTTGTAATTCATAAATTTTTAATACCTCGCTAATAATATATTCTTGTGTTGCTTTTTCCCCAGTATATTTCAACATTTCTGCCATATTTGCTGAACCATCTGTAAGAAATTGTCCCTTTTTTACCTTATCTCCAATTTTAACTAGAAGCATTCGTCTAATTGAAGTAGAATAATTGATCTGACCATTTTTCTTGGATACACTTTTGCCAATATCAGGAAGTACGGTAATCTTTTTTTCTTTTCCCGTTGCTTCAATAGCAATTACCTCACCATCAGTATGACTAATTATAGCAGGGCTTTTTGGTATACGGCGTTCAAAAATTTCTTCAACTCGTGGAAGACCCATTGTAATATCGCCTCCAACAGCAGCAACACCTCCTGCATGAAAAGTACGCATAGTAAGCTGTGTGCCTGGCTCACCTATTGCTTGCGCTGCTACAATTCCAACAGCCTCACCAAGCTCTACAAGTTTCCTACGCCCTAAATCAAATCCGTAACATTTACGACAAATACCTGAACTTGCTTTGCAAGTAAGAGGTGTTCGGACAAAGACTTCTTTCACGCCAGCTTTGTCTGTTTGTTCAGCGTCATCTTTTGTTAATAAATGTCCTTTCTTGAATAAGATATTACCTTTAGAATCAACGATATTTTTTGTAATAGTGCGTCCTGAAATATATTTAGCTAATGAGATTTCTGATCCCACTATATCATCCGTAGGTACAATTTGCCGACCCATATTCTCTCCGCAATCATCTTCGTTAACAATCACACTTTGGGCCACATCAACCAAGCGTCTTGTCAAATAACCCGCCCTTGCAGTATTTAACGCTGTATCAACAAGCCCTTTTCGCGAGCCATATGTAGCAATAAAATATTCAATGGGTGTTAATCCCTCTATATTGGAGGAAATAATTGGAAAATCAATTGTCCTTCCTTTGGTGTTAATAATAAGTCCTTTCATACCAGCCATTTGAACCACAGAACTAAGAGATCCCCTAGCTCCAGACGCAAGCATATCAGCGAGCGAACTATTATCAGTAAAAGTACCTGGTATCAATTTTTCTATTTGACCTGTTGTTTTTTCCCATACTTCAATAGTTTTTCTATATTTTTCATCCACAGTAAGAAAACCATCATTATATTGTTCCACAATTTTATCGGCTTCATTTTGAGCCTCAGCAATAACAATATGTTTATCTTTCGGAACTTGCGCTTCGTCTATCCCCCATGTAATACCCGACTTTGTTACATATGTATATCCAAAAGATTTTAACTTGTCTAAAATCTGTGGCATATCTTTAAGGCCATATTTGTTTACCAGCTCATCAACTAATTTTGATATTTCTTTAAAATTAAGTTCTTTATTAACATATAAAAAATCTTTAGGAAGAACGCTGTTAAATAAAAGTCGTCCAACCGTCGTTTCAAAAACCTGCTTTTCAAAAAGTTGATATTTAAGACTGTCGGTGGGTAGTACTTTAATTTTAGCGCGAAAACTAACCGCGCCAAAATCATACGCGGTGATCGCGCTATTTGGTGTTGTAAAAATTTTACCCTCTCCTTTTTCACCAGCAATCATTTTAGTCATCCAGTATATACCGAGCACAATGTCAATTTTAGGATTAGTAATAATATTTCCATTCCTTGGACCAAGTAAATTATGACTTGAAGCAAGTAAATTTTTAGCTTCGCTTTGTGCTTTTTCAGAAAGTGGCAAATAAACCGCCATTTGATCGCCATCAAAATCAGCATTAAAAGCAGTACAAACAAGGGGGTGCACTTGAATAGCATTACCCTCAATTAAAATCGGTTTAAATCCTTGAATACCTAAACGATGAAGTGTCGGCGCGCGATTAAGTAAAACGAATTTATCTTTTGTCACCCTCTCAAGAATCGCCCACACTTCTGGAATCTTTTCATCAATCAATTTACCAGCGCCTCTTATGTTAAAAGCAAGTTCAGCTTCCAAAATTTTAGAAATTACAAAAGGTCTAAACAATTCTAGCGCCATCTTTTTTGGCAATCCACACTGGTCAAATTTCAAATTTGGCCCAACAACAATCACGGATCTACCAGAATAATCAACTCGTTTTCCAAGCAAGTGTTGTCTAAATAATCCCTGTTTTCCTTTTAAAGCATCAGCAAGAGATTTAAGCACTCTTTTTTGTGCTTGACTTTTTGCGGTAGTTTGCCCATGACGAATTGAATTATCTAATAATGAATCAACGGATTCTTGAAGGATTCGTTTTTCGTTGCGTAAAATAACATCAGGCGCGCCTATTTCTTGAAGTTTTTTAAGTCTATTGTTGCGATTGATTACTCGCCTGTACAAATCATTTACATCAGATGTCGCATGCCGACCTCCCTCAAGAGCAACCATTGGCCGAAGTGCGGGAGGAATAATTGGTATAATAGTTAAAAACATCCATTCGGGACGCACTTTTGATTTTATCATTGCCCGAGCAAGAGCAAGCCTTTTGAGAAGTTTGGGTCTTTCTGCTAGACCAGCTTTTTCAAGAGATTCTTTCAATTTCACCTCCAGCTCCTCCATATTGAGACCCTTGAAAATATCATAGATTGCTTCTGCTCCAATGCCCGCTTCAAAAACAGCGCTGTATTTAAGAGAATATCTGTGATAAGTAGTTACATCAATCACTTTCCCTTTTTCAATTGCTAGGACTTCTTTTTTTGCTTCTGTGAAAAGTTTTTTGAGTTTTTCTTGCTCTTCTTCATCTTTTAGCGTATGTAATTTTGTTTTATATTCAGATTCAATTTCTTTAATTACTCGCATCTTTTCGTTCTCAAATACATTTGTAAGAATGTACCCCGCAAAATAGACAACTTTTTCTAGTTCTGAAACAGGCAAACCAAGAAGAAGTCCAATGCGTGATGGCACTCCTCGTAGAAACCAAATATGCGCTACCGGACTCGCAAGTTCAATATGCCCCATTCGTTCTCTTCTTACAATACTACGAGTTAATTCAACTCCACATTTTTCACAAACTATACCTTTGTAACGAATTTTTTTATACTTACCACAATGACATTCATAGTCTCTTTCGGGGCCAAATATTCTTTCATCAAATAGCCCGCCTCTTTCGTTTTTTTGTGTACGATAATTGATAGTTTCTGGTTTGGTAACTTCGCCAAAAGACCATTCTCTGATACGCTCAGGGGAAGCAAGTTTAATTTCTACCGCGTTAAAATCTCTTGTTGTTTTTTGTTTATCCATATTATTTCTTGTTTGTGTTATCACTATCAGTCCGCTTTAATAATTGAACATCAAGAGCTAGTCCTTTTAAGTTATTCAAAAGTACATTAAATGCTGCAGGAATATGGGGCTGACAAATTGGATCACCCTTTATAATTGCATCAAATGTTGCCGACCGTCCTGTAATATCATCAGATTTTATTGTAATCATTTCTCGTAGAATATGCGCCGCTCCGTATCCCTCTAAAGCCCACACTTCCATTTCTCCAAATCGTTGCCCACCGCCTTGCGCTTTACCTCCAAGTGGTTGTTGAGTAATAAGAGAATAAGGGCCAATTGAACGCATATGAACTTTATCTTCAACCATATGATGAAGTTTTAGCATATACATACAGCCAATAGCTATATCTTGTTCAAATGCTTCTCCTGTGCGACCATCATAAAGTTTTACTTTTCCATTTTCTGGAAACTTCGCTTTAACTAATTCCTGTTTTATTTCTGGAATTGTAGCTCCAAGAAATATAGGAACAATCGCTTGGTAGTTAAGAGTATGAGCAGCCAAACCAAGACTCATTTCTAAAATTTGCCCCAAGTTCATTCTGGAGGGCACACCAAGAGGTGTTAAAATAACATCAACGGGTACACCGTTTTCCATATATGGCATTTCTTCCTCAGGTAAAATAATAGAAATCACGCCTTTGTTTCCATGTCTTCCGGCTAATTTATCGCCTATTGAAACATTTCGTAGTTGCGCAACTTCAACATAGACGCGCTTAAGTAAACCAGCGTCAAGAGCATCGCCTTTTTCAGATGAAAAAACCTTAATACCCACAACGCGACCTCGTTTTCCATGTTCCATTCTGCGAGAAGTATCTTTTACATCCCGAGCTTTTTCCCCAAAAATAGATCGCAATAATCGCTCTTCGGGAGTAAGCTCAGCTTCTCCTTTGGGTGTAATTTTCCCAACAAGTATATCGCCTGGTCCAACAATAGCTCCAATACGAACAATCCCTTCTTCGTCTAAATCTTTAAGTTTAGCCTCGCCAACATTTGGAATATCATGTGTTGTAATCTCAGGACCTAGTTTTGTATCACGAACATTAACTACAAATTCATCTGTATGAACAGTAGTAAAAATATTATTCTTAACTAGGCGTTCTGAAATAATAATAGCATCTTCGTAATTTTGTCCACCCCAGGACATAAATGCAACAAACACATTTTGCCCGAGCGCGACTTGACCACCATCTGTTGAAGATGTATCAGCCAACACATCCCCTCTTTTTACTTTCTGTCCCAAATCAACAATCGGTCGTTGGTGAAAAGTTGTGAAGTTACTTGTTCTTACAAAATTTACAAGTTTATATATTTCACTTTTCCCTTTTTTATTTTTTACAGTAATTTTTTTTGCATCAACTTGTACAACTTCACCGTCGCTTTGCGCAATAACTAATCTTCCTGTATCACGCGCCACCACGCTTTCCATTCCAGTCGCCACAAGTGGCATCTCTGGCGTAACACATGGCGTTGCTTGTTTTTGCATACTTGATCCCATAAGCGCGCGAGCTGCCGCATTATGCTCTAAAAATGGAATCATAGAAGTTGCAAGAGAAAATGGTTGATTAGTGGCAACATCTATAAAATTAATGTCTTCTTTGTTTGTTAAACTTACTTTTGTCATATACCGCACCATTACACGATCACTTTTAATTTGACCAGTCTGTTTGTCTAATCCAACGGCTGCGTGAGTAATTTTATATTTCTCCTCTTCAAGCGCGTCAAGGTAAACAATCTCATTTGTAACTTTTCCGTTTTTTACTCGCGCGTATGGCGTTTCTATCATTCCAAAATCATTGACACGCGCAAACACGGAAAGGTGTAAAATCAATCCTATGTTTGGTCCTTCAGGAGTATGAATCGGACACAAACGACCATAGTGTGAAGTATGCACATCTCGTACATCTAAACCAGCTCTTTCTCTTGTTAAACCTCCCGGACCAAGAGCAGAAAGTATACGCAACTGTTCAATTTCAGCAAGTACATTTTCTTGGTTCATTAATTGAGACAATTGGTTGGTTGCAAAAAATTCTTTAATACGCGCTTGAAGTGGCCGTGGAGAAATTAATTGAACTGGATTTGCCAACGCCACATCAACAGTAGACATTTTGTCTTGAATATTTCTTTTCATTTGAGAAAGACCTACTCGTATCTTTTGCAACATCATCTCGCCAACAAACTTAACGCGACGAGATCCTAAGTGATCAATATCATCGGGTACCGCGTCTAGATTATCATTCAATTCCGCAATATGTGAAATCGCCAAAGTTAAATCATTTAGAGAAAGTGTGACATCTTTAAGCGCTTTTTCATCAATACTTAAATCAAATCGTTTATTAAACTTAAATCGGCCTACTTCGGAAAGATCATATCGTTCCTTACTAAATATAATATCAATAAACTCTTTTGCGTTTTCTGCTGTTGCAAGATCTCCATTCCTAAGACGTTTATAAATCTCTATAAATGACTCGTTTTGGTTTTTGGCAGTATCTTTTTCAAGAGATGTTTTAATGTAAGGCAAAGCGAAAGAATTTTTAAACTGCTTTAATATGTCCGCATCTTTTTTCAAACCAAACACACGCAAAAGTATCGTAATTGAAAACTTACGCTTTCGGTCAATACGCACATACATAGCACCGTCAGACGCTGATTCTATTTCCACCCATACGCCACGGGCAGGAATAATTTTTACACCAAAATATTGCTTGCCTTTTGTTTCGTTTGCGGTAAAAAACATACCCGGTGAACGAGTAAGTTGAGAAACAACAACCCTTTCTATCCCGTTTATAACAAAAGTGCCGTGGTCTGTCATAAGAGGAAAATCAGCCATAAAAAGCTCTTGTTCTTTTGTGGTTCCCAGCGTTTTGTTTTCAAGTTGAACAGTCACGCGTAAAGACGCCTCATAAGAGGCTTTGTTGGCCTTTGCATAGTGCTCATCATGTTTGGGTTTAGAAAGTTCAAAACCAAGAAATTTAAGCAAAAACTTCTTGGCCGAATAATCTTGTATAGACGAAAACTCATCCAAGATTTTTTTTATATCTTGCTCAATGAGTCGTTTATATGAAAGAATTTGATTTTCTACAAGATTGGGAGTTTCAATAAGGGGCTGTTGGTGTTTAGAAAAATACTTTTTTTCTTTATGCATATAATCAATAAAGTAATAAAAAAACAAAAAGGTAACCCCTATTAAATCCCGCAAAGCGGGTGCGAAGCAATTTAATAGGGTAAAATAAAAAATTACCTTTTATTATAAAAGGATGCCCACTAATAATATCATCTAACCTTATTTACCTTATTCAAACACCAACACCCTCTATACTCAATCGAGACATTTAAATAATACAAACAAGTATAAACAAAAACACATGTTTGTCAAATTTTTTGTTATAGACAATAAAAAAGGTTACCGAACATCCCTTGTATAGATAAAAATACTGGTTACTGTGTTGTTATTATTCACCCTGTTAAATAGTCGCAAAGCGAATTTAACAGGGTGAAAATGGCAACAAAACATGAGGTTTTGCAAGCACACCTCAAAAACTGGCTCTAAACTATTATTAATACGACCAAAGTCAGTCGGTAGGTCGATGAGACGAGTACAGCTCAAAGACAAGAGAAAGTCAGAGGGAAGAGGTCGAAAAGTCTACTATGGTAAAAGTGTGAGTGACGCATTGTCCAAAATATGGAAAGAAATGGAGTGTCCTTGCGCTGAGAATATGCACAGTATTGTTAGTGATTAAATCTATCAAAGCTCGGCTTCGATAGATTACTTGTCATCTCATACGAACCTCTTGTCATCTCGTGCTCTGGGTCCAGAAATCGTATTATGTTTTTAATAACAAAGAAAAAACAAATTAGTTTTTATAAAATGATATAAAAAGGTGCCTGACCCCTTTTATCTTTTCTTTGGGTTTGAAATTATTTATACGCTGGGAATTTTTTGCAAAGCGTTTTTACTTCTTGTTTTATTCGCGTAAGCTCTTTATTTTTTTTCATTATAGTCTTAAATTCTTGGAGATATTTAGAGCGTTCTGTTTTATTTTCTGGAAGCTCGTGTTTTTCAATTTCTTTCATTACTTGCATAATCCACCTAGCGATTTGACGCATTTGTGGTGCTTTCATTCCACGAGTGGTAACAGAGGGTGTACCAAGACGCACGCCACTTGGATAAAATGGAGATGCTTGTTCTCGCGGTATTGTATTTTTGTTTAGTGTAATTCCAGCCATATCAAGCGCTATTTCTAACAAGACCCCTCTTCCAATTCCACAATCAATGAGCATCATATGATTATCTGTCCCCTTGCTTACAAGTTTTGCACCCTTATTCATTAATTCTTCTGCAAGGGTTTTTGCATTTATTATTATTTGCTTTCCGTATGTTTTGAAAGATGGTTTTAGCGCTTCACCAAGCGCTACGGCAATAGCAGCTGTCTGGTGATCATGTGGTCCACCTTGTAAATTTGGGAAAATCGCGCGATTAATTTTTTTACCAAGTTCAGGATCTTTTTTAAGCCCTTTTTCTGTAACCAAAATCATACCACCTCGTGGGCCACGAAGTGTTTTATGTGTTGTCATAGTAATAATATGCGCATACGGCACCGGACTTTTATGCACCCCAGCAACAATAAGGCCAGCAACATGCGCAATATCAGCAACTAAATACGCGCCAATTTCATCCGCAATTTTAGCAAATTTCTGAAATGGAAATTCACGAACATAAGCTGTTGCACCCACCCATATCAAACGAGGTTTATGTTTCTTTGCAAGTGCTTCAATTTCCTCAAAATCAAGCCGTCCATTTTCTTTGACATGATATTGAATAGCATTATAAAACATACTTGTCGCACTTGCTTTCCAACCATGAGTAAGATGTCCTCCATCAAGAAGACCTTGCCCCATAATAGTATCGCCCGGTTCACATATCGCAACATACACAGCCAAATTAGCAAGGCTTCCTGAGTAAGGTTGAACATTTGAGTAAGGCACCCCAAACAATTTTTTCGCGCGCTCAATCGCAAGTGTTTCAATCACATCAATATATTCTTGCCCACCATAATAACGCGCGCCTGGATATCCTTCACTATATTTATTAGTAAGAGGAGTACCAAGCGCTTCAATTACCGCTGGTGAAGCAATATTTTCAGAAGGTATTAATTCTATACCCTCTTGTTGTCGTTGAACTTCATTTTGAATTACTTGATATATTTGTTTGTCTTGTTTTTTAATATTTTTCATGCAACAAATATACTACAGGCTCTTATTCCAATGTTTCCTCAATGGTAATCAGGTCAGGATTATTGGGAAATGATCGCCTCCAAAATGGTTTAATTTTTGCTTCTATTTTTCGTATACTGGAATGCTTTTCAGCTAATGTGCTCATAGAACCTTTTGGTAATCCAACTAAATCATTTTTGAGCGCAATAGAATCTATCTCCCAAACTATATGAGGAGCACCAGACAACGAAAAATTAAATGAGCTCTGTTTGCCAAAAATAAACTCTTCTTTGTTTTCTAAAGTAAACTTCATATCATCAAGGTTCCGTACCAAAACTGTGCTTCCGTCATACGAACTTAATGTTTTTTCTGCAATCCTACCACTTAATTCCTCGCGACCAAAAACAATGGCTTGTAAAAGCCCTGTTCCTTTTATACTTAACATTCCATTTGCCGACACTTCTGTTGGAACTTGAGTTGTAAAATCAATAAATACCATATCATCATATAAAATATTCTCCTTGTCTATGGCAGATTTAATTTTTGAAAGAAGTAATGTGCGAATTTCTTGTTGCAAAGATTGTGAAGTAGTTTGAATATCCTCTTCCGATGCAGATTTTAATACGCCAATATATCCACCTGCTATTCCTGTTTTTGATTTTGCAAAAATATCGTTATACAAAGGCGTGTTCTTAAGTCCTGGAACAGTAAAATCAACAATACCAGCATTATTATATTCTTGTCCGGGCTTATCAGCATAAACTGCAACCTCAAGACTTCCCGGCACTATTGTGTCACCAGATCCTTTTGCGCCCGGAATAACAATGGGTTTCTTGATACGATAAATTTTGCCGTCCGGAGCTTCAAAGCGGGTATTGATAATCAACCTTTGGTTTTCGTTGTGTTTGTTATACACAACTATTTGACCGGTTGCTTTTTGTTCCACATTTTCCTCACTTGTGGGCTGGACATCTTTCGTCACGGTTTCTTGTAATTTCACTATTTGATATGATAAAACGCCCTCCAAACTAGTGTTATGGGTAGCTGCAAAAGAGTTGTTAAGAGTTACTGTTTGCTGGGATAATACTATTTTTACATTAGCTGATGCAAATTTTTGTCCGATTACTAAAAATAAAACAATAGCAATGAGCGCAACAAACACCAATCCAATCTTCCACGAAAAACCTGAAATAATTTTGTGTATAATATTTTGATTTTTTTTAGAAGAAAGCATGGTGTTTGATGTTTTTTCTGTGGTGTTAGAGTGATTTCGTTCTTTAAGCCCTGATCCATCACGAGCATAATCCCATTTCCGTTCAAAATTTTCTTCAGGGTAATCTTCAGGGGCTTTGATATCTTGAGGAACTTTTGTTGACATATAATTTTTAAAAAATAAGCTAAAAAATACTAATAAACACTAAGAACTTATACACAAATAATTATACTAAAAAAATAAAAAAATTACATCCTATCAAAATTAATCAAAATCTATTACTCTTATAGTTAAATATACATCAACTTTTACTTTTAATCAATCTGTCAACAAACAAGGTGCCCACTGTCATAAAAATATCACTTTTTGTTTTAATATCAACCGCCACAAATTTATTAAATATAAGAGGATTAATTAATGCAACTTCAATTGGTTGTTTTAATATATCTTTTAGTTTATTGTTTTTTATGGTAGTAGTAAGCCACTGGGCAAATGGGGTATCAGCGGCCACAAAAAATAGACGAGGCAGAATTCTACACTCAGATCTAGATTGAATTTCTTTACAAAATGCTTCATTCCATTCCGCCGCGACATATTCAAGTGCTTTTTGTACTTTTTGTTTTTTTGTGGCAGTAAGATTCCCTTCCATAAATAACCCAAACAATGAAAGAGTTTCTTCTTTTGTTGTTTGCATTTCACTGGTCATTGTTCTTAATAAAAAATTTTTTCCAAGAGAGATTGAAAATGTGTCGGTCAAAATTCCATTATGAGTAATGAATATTTCTGTTGCCTCTCCTCCCATATCAACAAATATAAAATTTTGTTTTTCAGAATATAAATCACGCATAACTATAAACGCTGCTAATGAGAAAGAATTAAAAAAAATTTGATTCATTTCAAATATTCTTTTTGTTATTTGGCGAAAAGATTGTAGTATTTCACAAGTGCTCATACTTATATATAAATCCGCTTCCAGTTTGCTAATTTTTTTACCATATGGCGCATTTGTCTCGTATCCATTAAGCTTTGTTTTAATATTTTCAATTTCAATCGTTTCCATATTATTGCTTGTAAAATTTTTATAGAGCGCATTCGTTTTGATTTTTAGGCTTTTTACCTCATTCGTTATAATTTGATCAACTTTTTTATGTGTCGTAAAAAAAGTATTGAGATCTTCAAACACAGCGGTTCGTGATTGAGATACACACCATGGCGTCGCAAGAATATAAAATATTTGTTTTGGTTTATCTGTTTCCACACTCTCGCTATTCAATGCTTGTAAAACTTTTTCAGTCGCGAACAGTGTGGCTTTTAGAAATCTCTCAAAATTAAAATTATCATAAAAACTTATCGGTACACGAACACTATGTAAAATTTTTGGTTTCTTGTTTATGGGATAAGACACAAGCGCGCCACCAACACTCCCAGACCCTATATCTAAAATTGCAACAACCTCATCTTTTTTTGAATTTCGTAAAAATCGTTCAAATATCATCATACAAACAATTATAGCATTTTATTGATTGGTAAACAAAAACACCCACCTTTAAAAACAAAGTGGGTGTTTTTTTATTGTTTAAATTTTAATCAGATTAAATTTTAAGATCTTCCATTGCTTGATCAACGCTATCAGAAACACTGGTGTCTGATACGGGTGTTGATATTGGTGCCGATACTGGTGGTACACTAGACTCCTTAAAAGAAGTAGCGGGTTTTAGTCGCGTACTTCCTTCTGGTTCATTAATTTTAAGATTAATTCTAGCGTTATTACGCAAGCCTACAACACGGAGCAGTGTTCTAATTGCTTTTGCGGTATTACCAGCTCGGCCAATAATCTTTCCCATATCATCAGGATGTATATCAAGGGATAATAATACACCCATTTCATCAACTGTTCGTGTAATTTTTACGCTGTCTGGATTGTCTACTAACGATGTTATCACTAACTCAAGGAATTGTTCGTCTCTTTCTTTTGTCATTGTATTTATTTTCTAACAATTATCATCTAATAATAAACGGGGAACAAACCCCAATATCATACCTTTTGGTATAACAAATTATAATGGCAAGACTACGCGCATCATTCTAGTGAATTATATTTTATGAGTAGATTTTGTCAACCAAAAATTTTGACACCAAAAATTTTGTATTTTATTTTTTCTTCTGCTCCGTTGCAGTAGTAGGAGATTTTTCTGTTTCGGAAACTTTCTTAATTTCTTCCTTGGGTTCTTCTTTTTTTGCCTCATTTTTGATTTGTTCTTCTGTGGAATTTATTTCTTCAACAGCTTCTTCTACTTTCGGGGTTTCCTTTGGCACCTCATTACCTTGTCCTTTTGTACTTTGCTCGCTAGTTTTAGAACTTTCTTTTTTTATAGGACTTTTTTTAGGTAAAACATTTATTTTCTTACCTTTAATAATACTCTTACTAATCAATAAATTATGAACAGTTGCAGACACTTGCGCACCAACAGACATCCAATAAGTTGCCCTGTCTCCCTTAATCTCTACAATATCTTTTTTGGGGTCATAAAAACCAAGAATCTCTAAAGCGCTACCAGCTTTTGGTCCCCTTTGAGACTCTATCACCACCACACGAAAAGAAGCATCGTTTTTTCGCCCAACTCGTTGTAATCTAATCTTTAACATCGTGCTATGTTAGCAAAAGTAAAAATAAAGGTCAAGTTTATGTCCATTGTCTTTTAGCCATTTTTTTCGTATTTTATATAAGGGACATATTTTCTCCACCAGACTCCAGAAATTTTTTGAGTGATTTTGTTCTTTTAGGTGTGCAAGTTCATGGAGAATGACATAATCAATAACCTCTTGAGGCGCCATAATAAGTCGCCATGTAAAACTAAGATTACCTTTACTGCTACATGATCCCCAACGAGACAACGCGCTAGTGATGCGAATTTTATTATACAAAAAATTATGTTGTATAGCGTAAGCTTGAACAGAAAGAGAAATAACTTCACGGGCGAGCTTTTTGTATAATTTCAAAAATATCGCGTGCGCGTGCTCTGGGTCATAATTCAAACTAATGGCTAATAAAAACTGTTGTCCTTTTTTATCCAATTTAAGCATGCTGCGCGCGATTGTGGTTGTAATAATTTTTAGTTTATAACTTTCCCCAAGATATAAAAATTTTTCGCCCTGTATAAATTGCTTTGTTTTTGTATTAATTATTTTCTCACGCATTATTTCTTGTTTTTTCTGTATCCACGCGCGACGCTTTCGTAAAAGCATCTTAATCAAAAAGTCAGGCATAGATCGAGGCGCGCGTACAACAAGGCGCGCATCATTTGTAATTTGCACAGCAAGTGTTTTGCGTTTTGATTTAATGATTTTATCTATTTTCATAATCTTTTTTAAAAAAATTACATAAGATAAGTAGTATCAGGGTTTACCTTTTGGTTGAGGAAAATTAATCTGAGCGAAAATGGTATTATGTTGATGCACTACAGCCAGAAACGCAAAACCCCCTTAACAGGGGGACTTACGCAGACATTCATTATTTCGAGCTCATTGCTCTCATATATTTGTATATTAACAAATTTTTTAGAAAAAGTCAAATTTTAGGGTTATAGATTTTACATTAGATATTAAAAAATATAAAAAATATTTATTACAAGATGATTACCAAATAATTCTATCACTTGGCGGTCGGACCGCCAAGTGATAGAACCAGACTACATATCTACAAAGGACAATCTTTTGTAATTATTTTTTGAGTTCATCGGCTTAAGAGCCTGTTTAAGAACTTGCTTTCGAAGCGAAATTTCCACCCAGCACCTTCTTTTACGAAAAAATTTTCTTACATTACAGTAGTAAATTACTGTTTTGTAAGTATTAAAAATAATTGTTTTGTAAAAGAAGGTGCTGGGTGGGAATTTTTAGCCGAAATGAAGTTTTTAAACAGGCTCTAAATCTGGATTTA
>JAHIYV010000039.1 GCA_018814635.1 Patescibacteria group bacterium
ATTTTATTTTTACTCGCTTGAACGAAGACATAATAACAGATATTGTATCTGTTATTTTTTATTCTAATTTTATTCTATGGAGATTTGGTTGCAATATCGTGAACCTTAAAAATTGAATTGTGTCATACTGTATTGATTTTGAAAGATCAATGGTTGAAAATTTTTGTAGTATAGGCATAGGATTTGTAAGTAAAAAATTTATTTACAAGTCCAATGTAGGTAATTAAATTGTATTTAAACCAAGAACAAGAACAAGAGCAAAAAAAACAAACACTCAAAAAATGATTTATAGGTCTCCTAATAGGAGACGCGGTAAGAGCATACGGTGGATGCCTAGACTGAAAAGAGCGATGAAGGACGCGGTTTGGCTGCGATAATCTTCGGTAAGGTGCCAAGCAACCTGTGACCCGAAGGTTTCCGAATGGGGAAACCCACGAACGGTTATTCGTTCGTACTTTGATTTAAATCAAAGAGCGCACCCGGGGAAGTGAAACATCTCAGTACCCGGAGGAAAAGAAACTAATAAGGGCCTGAAACAAATTATTTTGTTTTTAGACCCGCAGTATTCCCTAAGTAGCGGCGAGCGAAACGGGAGAAGCCCAAACCCAGCACTTTCTTTTACGAAAAAATTTTCTTACATCATAGTAAAGTAAATTACTGTTTTGTAGGTATTGAAAATTATGATAATTGTTTTGTAAAAGAAGGTGCTGGGGGTTGTAAGATACAAATTTCTGTAAGAGCCTGTTTAAGAACTTGCTTTCGAAGCGAAATTTTCACCCAGCACCTTCCTTTTACAAAACAATTATTTTTAATACTTACAAAACAGTAATTTACTACTGTAATGTAAGAAAATTTTTTCGTAAAAGAAGGTGCTGGGTAGCCGAAATGAAGTTTTTAAACAGGCTCTAAGGAGAGAAGTTATAAAATGTAATGTTAACCAAAATAGCTGGAAAGTTATACCCCAGAGGGTAATAGTCCCGTAGGTGAAAATATTACAACTTCTTTGTTTGTATTCTTGAGTACTTCAAGACATGAATAGCTTGGGGGAATCCGCCAGCACTAACTGGCAAGGCTAAATATCTTTTCAGATCGATAGTGAACTAGTACCGTGAGGGAAAGGTGAAAAGTAGCCCGGTGAGGGCAGTGAAATAGACCTGAAACCATATGCTTACAAAGAGTCAGAGCGGTTGTATCACATTGCATGTGATGACAATTATCAATTAACAACAATCAATTTCCAATAAATTTTCAAATTATAAATTCTAATTTTCAAACGAGATAAAGTCGTTTATTGAAAATTGATTTTTGAAAATTTATTGAAAATTGGAAATTGAAAATTCATCATGCGTAGCGTGATGCAACCGTCATGGCGTTCCTATTGAAGAATGAGCCAACGAGTTTATATTATACCTTTGTTTAAGGGGACTTCCCCGTAGGCGTAGCGAAAGCGAGTCTTAATAGGGCGACGATTATTTTAATAATCAAGAGGTATTGTATAAGACCCGAAGCCAAGTGAGCTTACCATGAGCAGGGTGAACCTCGCAGAAATGCGAGGGGAGGCCCGAACCAGTTGGTCGTACGATTCCATTGGATGACTTGTGGTAAGAAGTGAAAAGCTAATCGAACTTGGTAATAGCTGGTTCTCTCCGAAATAACTTTAGGGTTAGCGTCGCGTGTTCCTTCCGGGGGTAGAGCACTGGAAGAGTTGAATAGGAGGAAACTTCGTCAACTCTATCAAACTCCGAATACCGGAAATTAATAACGCTGGCAGTTAGACTATGGGGGCGAAGCTCCATTGGTCAAAAGGGAAACAGCCCAGATCTCAAGTTAAGGTCCCTAAATTTACACTAAGTGCGCTTAAGGAGGTGAAATTTCTTAGACAATGAGGAGGTCGGCTTAGAAGCAGCCACCCTTGAAAGAAAGCGTAACAGCTCACTCATTCAGAGATTTTGCGCCGCAGATTATCGGGGCTAAGTGTAATACCGAAACTGAGGATATTGGTCGTACCTCACTGCGTTTGGTACGAAATTAATAATTGTCAATTACTAACTGACAATAAATTTCTAATTTAAAAATTAAAAAATTTAAGAATTGAAAATTGATTGTAAATTAAAAATTGTAAATTAAAAATTTCGCAACCGAGCATAGCGAGGTGCGACTGGTGTGGTAGGAGAGTATTCTACTCTGCGTTGAAGCGGAAGGGGTGACCCACCGTGGAGCGGGTAGAAGTAAGAATGTTGGCACAAGTAACCGCAATGCGAGTGAGATTCTCGCACGCCGAAAGACTAAGGTTTCCTTGGCGATGATAATCAGCCAAGGGTTAGTCGGTCCTAAGGCGATGGCGAAAGCCGGAGTCGATGGATACACGGTTAATATTCCGTGACTTCCGTATAATTGTGATGGAGGGACGAAGGGTAGTACATTATGCGCATTATTGGATTTGCGTTCGTTCTATAAGAGAGACTCTTAGGAAAATCCGGGAGTAAGCTTTTTAATAAGCACCTTTCAAGTAGCGCGAAAACCGGCGGATTCGTCCAAAGGAATATAATGGAGCACGCTTCCAAGAAAAGCTTCTAAGCTTAGGCATCACATTATGCAATTACATTTAGAGGTAACTAGAAGTAACAAAAACAAGTGAAATGCGAAGTTTTGGAGTTTGAAAAAACTGCAGATGTATAAAAATACATTGAGAATTTTTTCAAACGAAAAACAAGTGATTTGCCATTTTTGTTGTCTTATAGGATGTGATTTCATAATGTGGTGTCTAAAAATTATAAGGAAACCGTACCGTAAACCGACACAGGTAGTCAGGTCGAGAAGACCAAGGCGAATGAGTGAGTGTTCCCCAAGGAACTCGGCAAACAAGCAGCCGTAACTTCGGGATAAGGCTTCCCGTCACCTTCTATTTCATCTGATAAATTTATTATATCTTGGTCTAGTTTAACTAGACAAAGTTAAATATTTATTTAGGTGGCATGGAAGGTGACGGGTGCAACGAAAGATCTCTGGCAACTGTTTATTTAAAACACAGCTCCCTGCGAACTTGTAAGAGGATGTATAGGGGGTGACGCCTGACCAATGCTAGAAGGTTAAATATCGGTGGTGTATGAATTTTGGTTTGTATGCTGGCTGATATAAGCCCTAGTGAATGTCGGCCCTAACTATAAGGGTCCTAAGGTAGCGAAATTCCTTGTCTGGTAAGTTCAGACGTGCACGAATGGCGTAATGACTGGAGAACTGTCTCGGGGAACAGCTCGGTGAAAATGCAATACCGGTGAAGACGCCGGTTACCTGCAGCTAGACGAAAAGACCCCAGAAGCTTTACTATAGCTTGATATTGGGTGTGTGTCGTAGATGCGTAGCATAGGTGGGAGACTTTGAAAGTTCGGTTTCGGTCGGACTGGAGTCGCCAGTGAAATACCACTCTTCTTTAATGCGCATCCTAACCTTTGCGGAAAAAACGCAAGGGAACAGTATCTGGTGGGTAGTTTGAGTGGGGCGCTCTCCTTAACTTTGCGCTCTTCTTAAGGTCTTGTAAATAAATAACCTCCTCAATTTCATCTAAGCGAAATTGAGAATGTTATTTATTTACAAGACCAAAGACCAATTCCTTCCGTTTTGGTCAAATTAATAAAAGGGGACTCTCATTGATAACAGTGAGATGATAAAAATTTGGAAAGCTATTGTTTTCTGAGTTTGAACTTGGCTATATGCTGGAACACCCGCAAGTATCCTTAGGTACTTTAAATAATAATTTATTATTTTATTGTTTAAAGTAAAAATCCAAAGGTGATGCGGACAATCAGCAGGGAAGTCTTGTAATTTAACTTTTTAGAGTAAAATTATAATGACCCCTCAGAGACTAAACGCCGAGTCACCATATTATTTATTTTTAATAATAATATGGTGAAAGATATAGTCCGATCTTTATGGCGACATAAAGTTCTTGTAAGAGAAACCAATAAAAAGCGAAAAAATGAATACAAAAGAGATTCAAAACAAAAAAGAAAAACTTAAACTTAATAAACGACAGAGAGACATTGTTGTGGGATTACTGCTCGGTGATGGGCATTTGGAAACACAAAATAATGGAAAAACCTATCGTTTAAAAGTTGAACATTCTTTAGAACAAAGTGATTATGTGGATTGGTTGTACAAAGAATTTAGTGATTGGATACCAAAAGAAAAACCTTATATCAAAAATAGGGAAAATGGTCTTCAAAGCATTGGTTTTACAACTTATTCACACAGCTCGCTGAGATTTTATGGTCAGCAATTTTATTCTGAGGATAAAAAGAAACATATTCCAAAATTGATTAAAAAATTACTTAGTCAGATTGGGATTGCTGTATGGTATATGGATGATGGATCCTTAAAATCAAAACGACACAAAACATATAATATCCATACGCTTGGATATTCAAGAAAAGATTTGGAAATTTTGCAAAAAGCATTACAAGACAAATTTAAGCTTGAAACATCGCTTCATAAACAAAAAGAGAAATATCTAAGGATATATATTCCAGAAAAATCAGCACTAAAGTTTACTGAAATTATTAAACCTTATGTAGAAAATATTTCTTCTATGAAGCATAAATTGGTAACACAAATGCCTAAAAAGTAACGGAGGAGTCTATTAAGGTTCCCTAGGCGCGAATGGAAACCGTGCTGATAGTGTAATGGCACAAGGGAGCTTGACTGTAAGGGGTACATCCCAAGCAGGTGCGAAAGCAGAGCATAGTGAACCGAAGGTCCGCTTTAGACGCGGCCTGAGATTATCGGATAAAAGCTACTCTGGGGATAACAGGCTGGTTCCGCCTAAGAGTCCATATCGACGGCGGAGTTCGGCACCTTAACTTTAAGTTATAAATTAAACTTGACATCGGGGTGCCTATAGCAGTAATGCTATATAAAAAAAATTGGCTTATAACGGTGAACTCCATAATAAATATCAGCTATTATAATATTATGGACAATACCGTGGGAAGTCTAACTCAATTACAAAAATCAGTAATAATAGGATCATCAATTGACCCATTTATTATTCCTTCTATAAAATACAAATTGAGTTATGACCCTGTAGAGACTTCGTCTCACAAATAATTTATTCAAAGGACGGGAGTTCGCCAAAGAAGCGAGCTAATACGCCAAACCCCTGTATTTTTGATTTTACAGGGTGAAGATATAGTCCACGCCATTAGTAATAATGGATTAAGGGTTTGAGAGAAAATTAAATACATTATTTTCTTTCAAATCATAACGAGCGATGTCGGCTCGACTTATCCTGGGGCTGGAGAAAACATACCTTCTCTCCCTGTTGGAAACGACAGGGTAATAAACGAACCCAAAACGGCGAAGGCCGAACCATAGCGCGTAGCAGATTTGTGTTGTTCGCAGATCATAGTATGTTATGCGTATGGTGGCTAACGCCGTGGGAAAGAAATTTTCTGAAGTTAAAAGAGCATATTTAGCAGGTTTTCTTGATGCAGATGGCGCTATTATGGCGATTATTGAGAAACATCAAGGAAAGAAATATGGCTATAGAGTAAGGGTAGTATTTAAAATCACACAATGTAACGATGTTGTTCTTTTTTGGTTTAAAAACACATTTGAGGTGGGTTTGGTCAGAAAAAACAAAACTACGTATGATTGGATAATACGCGACCAAAAGCAGGTTTATTGTTTGCTACAATTGGTTGCGCCATACTGTAAAGTTAAACAAAATCAAGTGCGTATTGCGATGAAGATACTTACGATACCGGTAATATCTAAGCAAAACTTACTTGAATGTGCTCAATTAGCGGATACATTGTCGAAGTTTAATGTTCGATCCAAAAATCGACGTAAAAATTATGCTTCAATGGTCCAAGAACATCTCTCCCGTAACGACTGAGCAATGTTGTTTTGGCAACAATGCGAGATAGTGTCAAAGGTTATTTAACCTCGTGGCATTATAATACGGTTCGCACCTACATTCGTGGTGGTAACATCACTGGATATGGTGAAGGCATAGTCTGATACCCATAGGAATATGGGAAAACATTATGAGGTCCCAAGGGTTTGGCTGTTCGCCAATTAAAAAGTCACGCGAGCTGGGTTAAAACCGTAAAGCATTTTTGTTTTATGGGTGTGGTATGAGGTCTTGTAAATAAATAACCTCCACAATTTCATCTTATCTTTATATTATATTTTCCTGAAAAAACTTTCAAAATATACTTATATTCTTCAAGTTTTTATCAGAAAAATCTAATATAAATCTAAGCGAACTTGAGAATGTTATTTATTTACAAGACCTGGGTTTTCTGTAAAGAATGTTTTACAGTTTTAATCCACATCGAACGCTTTTCGTCTATGAAAAAGTTTAGTAACCAACAAATATCACGGCGGTTTATAGGTTTATAAAAACAATCTATAAAAGAAGTCGGTGTATATCGGTGGAATCCGAACTGTATAAATTGAATTGAATACAGAGGACAATACCGAGGGAAATCCTCTCATGATATTCATTATTGTGAATATGTAATGATGACCCCGTAGAGACTAACAATTGACCATCTTTTACTTATAATTATTATAAATAAAGGATGAATATATAGTCCGATCCCGCTAGTAATAGCGGTGTTACGATAATAATCGTAGCTACAATTGCGTGAGACAGGTTGGTCTCCTATCTGCTGCAGGCGTCGAAATTTGAGAAGATCTGCTCCTAGTAAAATATTGCTACTTCACGGCGAAATCCGTGATGACAATGTGGCTAATAACGGTGGAACCTTCATAAGGGGCTCAAAACAAAATGAGTATGTTATTTTTTTTGACCCCCAGTTTGTTTTGGTCTAAGAATTATTCACAACAACGGTCCGTTGTGATATAATTTGCTTGAGGACCAGAACCTCTTTAAGGCAATACCGTGGGAAGTCAATCAAACAATAATTTAAGTCATTGACAAGTATATAAATTGTTTGGTTTGACCCCGTAACGACTTGTTGTTCATCATTATACCGATGTACAACGGACTTGTATGGAATTCGAATTATAATTTTATAGAAAGTTATAACGAGCCATATGGGTAATACGCCACCACCCTCACTTAAATATTCATGCAAGAAGGGTGAAGATATAGTCTGTGCTCCTAGAAATAGGGGATATAATCTAAACCATAAAGTGGTTGGATTTACACGACGAGAGGACCGGAGTGGACTGACCTCTGGTGTACCAGTTGTTCCGCCAGGAGCATCGCTGGGTAGCTATGTCGGGAATGGATAACCTCTGAAAGCATCTAAGAGGGAAGCCAGCTTCAAGATTAGATTTCATTAAGATCCCTAGGAGATGACTAGGTTGATAGGCTTTAGGTGTACGCACAGTAATGTGTTTAGCCGAGAAGTACTAATGCATCAATGTTGTTTCCTATTAGGAAATCTGTAAATCATAGTAAACGATACTTTACTTTATTAAAAACTTTTTATTACTTACAAAACATTTATTTTTGAGCGCTGTGTGTTGGTGACTTGACGCTGTGGTCACACCCGATCTCATTTCGAACTCGGAAGTTAAGCGCAGTAGTGCCGATGATACTCTTTTTGGGGAAAGTAGGCAGTCGCCAGCACATAGCGCTCAAATAGATTTTGGTTATAAATAATAAAATCCCCATAACATAAATTATGTATGGGGTTTTTGTGGTGTTATGTTTTAAGAAAGGTTGCGGTTCAAGTTTAAATTCAAGACAAAAATTTGCTAATATTCTAATTTGTGTTATTCTAAAAAGTAGAAAAAGGGCCTCTCCCCACAACCCTATACGGAAATTTTGGGCAAGCTAACTAATAAAGACGATATGAGAGTATCTAATTTATTAAACATCATTCTCTCATAAGAAGTGTATCCTTGCAAACATTGTCTGGGGGTGTAATTCATCCAATTCTCAATTGATTTAACTTATTCACTCACCTTACGCGCGCATTTTTTTGTAAATTTTGCAGTTCTTTGAAACTTGCCATCAATGCGCGAACATAAATTTTCGACCGAAGGGCAAAATGATTAAGTTTTGTCTTTGCTGAAAGAAGCTCGAGTTTGAAGAATGC
>JAHIYV010000040.1 GCA_018814635.1 Patescibacteria group bacterium
TATAAGTATATTTTGAAAGTTTTTTCAGAAAAATATGATGTGAAGATAAGATGAAATTGTGGAGGTTATTTATTTACAAACCCTTAACCTTTGTCACCCCAATCCTATCAGAATGTCACCTCATATGGTTAACTGTACAATTACTTGACATGGGGGGGGCGATAGTAGTAAAATGTAGTTACAGGTGATAGTTGTGGAAAACCAAAAAATCTGCAACATAAAACAACATAAAAAAAAACTATGGACCAAGACGACAAAAACAACGAGGGAATAGATTTGAGCGGTTCGCTCAAAGATTCCGACACCGGCGTGAAGTTTGAAGAATACCGAGCGCCGCGTTCATACTATCCCGGAACGCAGAAAATTGTTCAGTTGGTTATTAAGTATTCCGGCGGAGCAATTAAAGATGAAGAACAGGCAAATTATGTTTTGATTGGGTTTGTAGTGGTGGCAATTATTTTTTCGTTGTTTTTGTTTTTTGGCGGTGGCTCCTCAGCGTATAATGAAAAAATAATTCCTCCTATTCCTGCCGCAGGAGTTGGAGATCCTAATTTTAGACCATGATAATCAACCGAGCTATAAAACAAAAACGCGGATTTACACTTATTGAACTTTTGGTGGTGATTGCCATCATCGGTATTTTGTCCAGCGTTGTATTAGCAAGTCTCAACACTGCTCGGACAAAAGCGAGAGATGCGAAACGTATCTCAGAAGTCCGACAAATCCAAACCGCTTTAGCACTTTACTATGACACATACGGTCAATATCCTGGTTCGGGGGAGTGTGGAGCCACAACACCTAATAGTAGTTGGTCAAATAGCGTACAATGTCTTTCAGGTGGACGCTGGCTTAGAGACAGCACCACTAACCTTTCTACCTTCATCGCGTCGGACCCAATAGATCCCATCAATCAAAATAATTGGACGCGCGGTGCTTACTATTATTATTCGCGCAGTTATGGTGGAGACAAACAGTGGTATATGCTTATATATTCTTTAGAAAATTTCCCTAATCCTTTGATAGAAAATTCTGATGGAGTAACTGCACCAGATGGAACATATTTTCATTACGGAAACGGTTCTGACGGCGTTATTACTGTAGGTGTAGGAAAATAAATTTTATTAAAATTTTCAAATAATTTACTACCAAAGAAAAACTTGAAATCGGCGAGAACACGGGAGCAATCCCCGCCGTTTTATAATATTTCCTAAAAACGGCGGGGATTTGTGCGCGAACGGGTGAGCTTGGGATTGGGATCCAAGCGCAAGACTCATTGAGGAGGGACCGTTCACAAAAGTGTGTCTGACGCTCTTTCTTTTTTTGTCATTTTTTTAAAATTTTTGTCAACGCGCTGTCCTTGACACGCACCTTAGATTAAACACAAACCTAGCACTTTAGAAATTTAAATAATGGTTACATAAGTAAATAAAACCAAAGTTTATCTTTATTTTATATTAAATTTTAAATTCAATTACATCGCCATCTTTTACGATATATTCTTTACCTTCTACGCGTACCAACCCTTTTTCGCGCGCTTTGGAATATGAACCAACAGTAATTAAATCATTCCAAGAAATTACTTCGGCTTTAATAAATTTATCAGTAAAATCAGTGTGAATAGCGCCACCCGCTTCAGGCGCCATGGAGTCTTTTTTTATTGTCCATCCGCGAGTTTCATCTTGTCCTGTTGTAAAAAATGTTATCAATCCTAACATTTGATAAGTTGTTTGAATAAGCTCAATAACACCATTTGCATTTATATCTGCCCCTAATTCACGCCGAAAAGTTAATTTTTCTTCTTCTTCTAAAAAAGAAAGTTCTTGTTCAATACTTGCATCTACTACTACATATTTTAATTTATTAGTATTCAGATAATCCATAAGCTCATCAAAACGAATGTCATGTGTTTCGTTCAAATTCTGCCCACCTGTTTTTTTGTTCAAAACATAAAGCATTGGTTTGCTGGTTAAAAAATGAAGAGTTTTTATAATTTCCTCTTCTTTCTCGTCAAATTTTATCTGAGAAACAAGTTGTTCTTTTTCTAACGCGCTTTTTATTTTCAGTAATACTTCCTTTTCAAATATAGCAGTTTTTACTTGTCGTTTAACATCTCTCTCAATGTTTCCCATCCGTTTCTCTAGTGTTTGTAAATCAGCCAAAATAAGTTCCATATTAATAATTTGTAAATCACGAAGTGGATGAATTTTATTATTTACATGAATGATTTTGTCGTCTTCAAAAATACGAACAACATGCGCAATCATATCTGTCTCTCTAATGTTCGCAAGAAATTTATTACCAAGACCCTCTCCTTCTGAGGCGCCCTGGACAAGTCCTGCAATATCTACAAACTCTACCACAGCAGGCACGCTTTTGGCTGACAAGGAAAATTTAGTTAATTGCGATACTCTTTGATCAGGTACAGCCACAACACCAACTGAAGGATCAATTGTGCAAAAAGGGTAATTTGCCATTTCTACCTTTTTTTCTGTAAGAGCATTGAAGAGTGTGGATTTTCCAACATTTGGCAAACCAACAATTCCGACTGATAGTGTCATAGATTTTATAATTTATTAATTTTAAGTTTCCTAGGCAGAAGTTTGCTTTATTGGTGAGCACCCATAATTTTTTGAAGTTCACCTTGGTATTTGCGCATTACTTCCATAGTAGCTGCTGTTTGGTCCCTACCTTCTTTTTGTTTTTGTTTAATCTCCGTCGCAATTTTTTGAAAAAATTCAGGATTGGAGCTAATTACTCCTATCATTTTCTCTCGTTGTTCCGCTGGTAAATCTTTCATTTGTCTTTCCAGCATCTTTCTCATAAAAAAATCTTTAATTCCCATATTGTTAAAAATTATATTACACCAACTATTAATTCGCATAGTTTAACAAATTCTTAATATTTTTACAATTTTTTTGTCTTGTCTAACTAACAAAA
>JAHIYV010000041.1 GCA_018814635.1 Patescibacteria group bacterium
CAATACTGTTTTAGATACGCCCTGTGATGAGCTTTTTCAGCGTTGTATTTTTCTCTTCCTCCATTGTTTTTAACCTCTTCTCCTATTGTTGATTTTCCTCTTTCTAATGCATCGGCTATTGATAGCTTTGACCGATCTTTAACAGTTTTTCAACGCAAAACCTCTCCTCTTTTGTTAAATGTTTTCCTTTGTTTCTTATAATTCTCATAATAACGCTATTGTACCAAGCGTCCGTATTTAAAGGTAGGGGGAAAAATACAAGTTTTCGTTTAGATTTTATTTTAGTTTTGTATAAAAACTTTTGTATCCATTGGTGTCCATTCATATAACCACCTAGCATCCTCACAGTTTGCGTTAACACAGCCATGAGAGTAGCGGGTTCCTAATTTATCGTGCCAATACTGACAATGTATTGCGGCTCCAGCATTTGTAAAATACATATTATAAGGAACACCTGGTAAATTATACTGATTGCTTTCTCCTGGTAAAGATTTCATATACCGCGAAGGAAGTTTTTTTGAAATATGGAATTTTCCTGTAGGCGTAGTCCAACCACCTCGTATCCCCGTTGAAACAACAACCTCTCTTATAAGTTTATTGTTTTTATATGCTCGTAGGCGCTGTTCTGAAAGATTAATTACAATTTTTTTTGTCGCATCGGTAGATAATTCGGGGGGTATAAATACCAATTTAACATGACTTGCTGGGACAAACCACTGTTCACCCGCATACGCAGGAAATATATCACCAGGCCCTCTTATAACTTTATACCACTCTATTCCATTACTATCTTTTGTTGTTTGTTCTGTGTCTATTTCCAGCAATGTGTCTATTCGTAGCGGATGAAGACCCTTTGTTGTGGCACCGATACCAGAACGCGCATATAAACATGTTTGTTTATCAATAATAGTTGCGCACCCTTTTATCACTTGAATGAAAGCTCTGGTTTTTTCTAATTCTTGCTTTTTTTCCTCAGATTTTTCCTTTGGTGAAATTATTTCTTTTTTAGTAAATTCAGAATTTTGTATTTTATATTTCACAGCTGTGTTTTTGGTATTTTTTGTATTGCTTAATATGGCATTTTTTGTTTTTTGCTCCGACTGTATATTATTTTTTGGTTTAGACGCAAGATTATCTCCTGGTTTTGGAAAATTACTTGTATCAACATTTACCAATGTTGATTTGTCTGTTTGTTGTGTCGAAGTATTATAGTCAACTATATTTTGTGGGGTTGTATTAAGTTCTTCTATCGTATTTCTTTTTGTGTCGCCGTTGGCTTGTTCTACTCCACGCCACAGCGATACATTGTTCCCGCTGTTTTTACTAATTGTGATAATTTGTAACATGGGTGTTGTTGTGACACCCCCAGAAATAGTTACCCCAAACATAACCAATACCATTCCTAGCATTGTTTTTTTTTCACTAACATTACATATATTGTAACATAAAGCAGGTTAAAAGGTGTCAGACTCAGACCTGAATCGTTGTTTTTGTCTGGGGGGGTTAAAGTTTTTACAAGTTTTTATACCCCAAGACAAATAATGAATGCTGGAAGCCGAGCTCCCATCAGCAAAAATTCGTAGGCATATAATACTATTTCCTAAAAACTAATTTGTTTTTTCTTTGTCATTTCGTGTTATCTTCCCCACTTTGTTATTCCATTGAAAAACGGAATCCAGGAGTTGAACCACAATTTCTGGACCCAAAGCGCGGGATGACAAGAAAAATAATTTTTATCCAAAAAGCGTAGTAATTCTTTCTTTCAACCCCAAACATTTCAATTACACCATTTGAAATGTTCGGCTTCCCAATACTTACCCATTCATCATTTTCGGCGTGTCCTAGTTTATTTTCTTGCTTCTATGATCTCGGTGGCTACATTTTGTGGGACGATTTGGTAGGAATCAAATTCCATTGTAAAACTTGCGCGGCCTTCGGTCATGGACCGTAGGGAGGTGATATAACCAAACATTTCAGACAAAGGTACTTTTGCTTGTATTACTTTACTCATTCCTCGTTCTTCCATTCCCTCAATTTGTCCGCGTCTTGATGATAAATTTCCAGTTACATCTCCCATAAATTTTTCTGGTGTTACTACCTCCACTTTCATAATCGGCTCCAATAAAACCGGTGCTGCTTTTCTCGCCGCTTCTTGAAGGGCTTGTGAAGCAGCTATTTTAAACGCTATTTCTGATGAATCAACTTCATGATAAGAACCATCATAAAGCTCCACTGAAATATCAACAAGTTGGTATCCCGCGACAACTCCCCTTGTCATTCCTTCTTTGAATCCTTTTTCGCAGGCGGGAATATATTCTTGTGGAATAATTCCTCCTTTTATACTATTAACAAACTCAAAGTGGTCAGTTCGTTTTGTGTTTTTAGGTAATTTTTCAAGTGCTTCTTCAGACAATTTTTCAAGTGGTTTGATATTGATTTTGACATGTCCATATTGTCCGCGACCACCTGATTGTTTGATGTATTTAATTTCCGCCTCGGATATTTTGGTAATAGTTTCTTTATAAGCAACTTGCGGTTTACCCACATTCGCCTCAACGCCAAACTCTCTTTTCATTCTATCAACCAATATCTCAAGGTGTAATTCCCCCATTCCCCAAATAACTGTTTCCGCTGTTTCTTGGTCGCTTATTATTTTGAATGTTGGATCTTCTGAGGAAAGACTATTAAGCGCCATCCCCATTTTTTCTTGATCAGCTTTAGTTTTTGGTTCTATTCGCATTGAAACAACTGGCTCAGTAAACACGATGCGTTCCAATTCTATTGGGTGTTCTTCATCACAAATAGTATCTGAAGTAGTTGTGCTCTTAAGCCCAACAGCCGCAGCAATTTCTCCCGCATATACTGTTTTTACTTCTTCTCTTTTATTAGCATGTAAACGCAAAATTCGTCCAATTCGTTCTTTTTTACCTGTAGAAGTATTTAATACATAAGAACCTGCCTCAAGAGATCCCGAATAAACACGAAAAAACGCTAATTGTCCCACAAAAGGATCAGTTTGTAATTTGAATACCAATGCGGCAAAAGGCACTGCGTCATCTGAAGCTCTGTTTTCTTCTTGTTCTGTTTTGGGGTTAGTTCCTTTAATGGGTGGAACATCAAGTGGTGATGGAAGATAATCAATAACAGCATCCAGTACAAGCTGTACTCCTTTGTTTTTCAAAGCTGAACCACAAAAAACTGGAAAAATTTCATTAGCAATTACAGCTTTTCGCACTATTTCTTTTAGTTTACTAATTGGTATTTCTTTTCCTTCTAAATAATCGTTCATCGCTTCTTCATCATTCTCAACAATTTTTTCAACCATTTCACTGCGATATTTTATTGCGTCCTCTTTAAGCGTGTCAGGAATTTCAATTTCTTTCACCTCTTTTCCAAGCTCGCCCTCAAAATCATACGCTTTCATAGTTAAGAGATCTACAACACCTTCATGTTTTTCTTCCAAACCAATCGGAATTTGCATACGAATAGCTTTTTTGCTTAAACGATCAAGAATTGTGGCAAATGACTTTTCAAACGACGCGCCCGTGCGGTCAAGTTTATTTATAAAACAAATACGCGGAACGTGATATTTATCCGCTTGTCGCCACACGGTTTCAGATTGTGGCTCCACTCCCGCCACTCCATCAAAAACCGTCATGCCACCATCAAGGACTTTGAGGCTTCGTTCAACTTCAGCCGTAAAATCAACATGGCCGGGCGTATCAATTATATTAAATCTATATTCATTTTCTTTGTTTGCGTGATCCGCATAAGTTTGTGTCCAAAAACAAGTTGTCGCCGCAGAGGTAATAGTGATACCCCTTTCTTTCTCTTGCTCCATCCAATCCATAGTGGCTTCCCCTTCATGCACTTCACCTATTTTATGTGAAATACCAGTGTAGTATAAAACCCTCTCAGTTGTTGTGGTTTTCCCCGCATCAATATGCGCGATAATTCCAATATTACGAACTCTTTGTAGGGGATAATCTCGTGCCATATCTTTATTCTTTAATCTTTATTAAATGTTAATAATTTATAATACAAACCCTTTTGTTACATATCAAGAGGTTTTCAGTTTTTTGTATTTTCTGATTACCAAGTGAAATGAGCAAACGCTTTATTTGCTTCTGCCATTTTATGAGTATTCTCTTTTTTCTTTATGGCCTCTCCTTCATTTTTACTTGCTAAAATCAGCTCATCCGCTAATCGTTTGTATGTAGGGGAACCTTTACCAGTCCTAACAACTTTTAATATCCAACGCATAGCAAGCGCAACACTTCTTTCTGAACGAACCTCACACGGAACTTGATAGTTTGCGCCACCAACACGCTTTGATTTTACTTCGGTAAGAGGTCCAACATTTTTGAGCGCTAACTCAAAAACTTCAAGCGGTTTTTCTTTTGTCTTTTCTTTTATTAAGTCAAACGCTTTATACACAATATTCTGCGCAACAGTCTTCTTGCCATCTTGCATAATCTTGTTAATAAATTTCGCCACTTGTGCTGATTCATAGATTCTATCAGGTTGTGGTTGTTTTCTGTTTTTTACTTTTCTTCTCATAATTAAAATTAATTACAATACTCTCGATTATCCATAAGATTGGAATCGAGTTTATTTATTATTTATAATATTATTTCTTTGGTTTTTTAGCGCCATAACGACTACGGCCTTGTTTGCGGTTCTCAACACTGGTCGCATCTAGCCGTCCTCTAACAATTGTATAACGAACACCCGCAAGGTCTTTTACGCGACCACCACGAAGCATAACAACAGAGTGCTCTTGCAGATTATGTCCCATACCCGGAATATAAGCTGTTACTTCCATTCTATTTGTTAAACGAACACGAGCAATTTTTCTTACCGCTGAATTTGGTTTCTTTGGTGTTGTGGTTGTAACTTTTACACAAACTCCTCTTTTGAACGGAGAGGCAAAATATGTTGGTTGATTTTTCTTACCATTAAAACCGCGAGCTAAAGCAACCGTTCTAGAACGCTTAACTACTTTTTTTCTTCCCTTCCTTACTAATTGATTGATTGTTGGCATATTAACTAATTACAATACTAATTTACATACTTTTTATGTAGCAACACTGTACTACGAGAATAAAAAAAACGCAACTTTACTTAGAGTTTTTTATCAAGGATGCTTTGGCGGTTTTTTAATTCCCATAAAACTATTTTAACAAATTCTCTAGCACGCCTTTTCTAAGCATTGCAAGATTGAAAAGATAATCATTGTGATTAAAAGTTTCTCGCAATGACTTTTTTGCTGTTTTCCAGCCGTTACCGTCTGTGATCCAGAAAAACTTAAATTTACCATTCAAAACATCAAACAAATTACGATATTCTCCAGCTGTTGATTTTAATTTGGAACCCCCACCACTATAAAAATTAGTTTCAATAATAAATAATTCTTTGCCATTATTAACAACAAAATCATAAATTCGTGACGATTTATCTACAGGGACATTATATCCAAAATTTTTTCTAATTTTTTCAGCATTAACCCGGCTTAAATATGTATAATTATTTTTTTTGCAAATATCCTTGAGGTAATTTTCAACAATATCTTCCATACTTCTACCACCTCTATTTTTCCTCGCATTTGTATCCATCCCAACTTCAACACCCAAACAATAATCAACTAAGTTTTTAATATTGTGATCTTTGAATATATTTTTAAGTCCGCTTTCAGTAAAAAATCTTAATAACTCTTTTTTGGTTTTCAAATTAATTTTTATATTTATGTCAAAAACATAATCTTTAATTTCAACATGAAGCCCATTATTCATGTTAAGAATTGGCATGTCTTTTAATTTTTGGTTTCTAACCGCAATCAAAATTGGCAAAACCTTTCTTGTCTTTGGGTATTCTTCAACAAGTTCAATGAGCTTGTTGTCTAAATCTTCTTTACCCAACAGTGAATTTAATATATTTAATTCAGTTTCAATACTGCAGATATTTTTCTTGATTTTTCCCCAGTTTACGAAAAAATCCCAATCTGATATTGATTCTTGGAGATTTGAAATAAAAAAATCAAAAACTTGATCATCTGTTTTATAATTTAATTTGTCGCTATAAAATGATAAATTTTTCATATTATTTTTTGACTTGTTTATTTTTTAAATTTTTATCCAATTCCTCAAATCTTTTAATTGATAAATCAAGATATTCTTTTTCTGTATCAATACCGATAAAGTTTCTGTCATATAAGTACGAAGCTAACCCTGTTGTTGAGCTACCAGTGAAAGGATCAAGGATTAGGTCGCCTTTATTGGTACTTGCCAAAACAATTCTTCTCAATAAAGTCGACGGTTTTTGTGTCGGGTGCTTGCCAAATTTTTTTTCAATAGGTTTTGGGGTGTTTATCGACCAAACAGACCTCATTTGTAAACCTGGTTTTTTAATTTGATCTTCTGACCAATCGCCA
Organism: Patescibacteria group bacterium; assembly: GCA_018814635.1. Lineage (GTDB taxonomy): Bacteria > Patescibacteriota > Minisyncoccia > Phycocordibacterales > JAGLOS01 > JAGLOS01. The sequence continues at coordinate 6,431 of JAHIYV010000041.1, forward strand.
TTTTTCATAAGATCATAATTGAAAGTATGTTTAGCTTTCTTTTCTTTTCTTGCCCACAATAAAGTTTCGTGGCTGGCTGTAAAAAAACGACAACTTAAATTCGGCGAAGCATTTGGCTTAAACCATGAAATATCATTAAGAATATGAAATTTTTTAACTTCTAAGGCAAAACCGCATTGATAAATTGAGTGGTATGTTCCACTAATCCAAATTGTTCCATTTGGTTTTAAGACTCGTCTACATGCGTCAATCCACAACAAATGAAATTCAAAGTTCTTTTTTAATCCATTACTTAAATCCCAATCACCTTTTTTCACACTAACCATTTTACCATTTTGACAAGTAAAACTCCCGCTAGACAAAAAGTAAGGTGGATCAGCAAAAATCATATCAACTGAATTTTCAGGGAGCTCGCTTAAAATATCCAAGCAATTTGCTTTATAAAGTTTAAATTTTGGTTTTTCGTAATATGGTTTACTCATAATCTAATCAAAAAAATGGGATTCCTGCTCCTACTAAAATTGTAAACAAGAAATTGATGATTGGTGAAATAAAACTCCCTGCGGAGAAAATAATTATTAACAACACAAACAACCCATATCGTTCAAGCATTTCTTGAATATGATAAAATTTATATGGCAAAATCGCGAAAAGTACTTTTGAACCATCAAGCGGAGGAACAGGTATCATATTAAATACAGCCAAAACAAGATTTATCAAGACAATGACGCTAAAAATTTCAAGGAAAGAGGAAGACATACCCGCGCCCACCCCAAATCTAATTAAGAGGCCAAACACAATAGCTATAAAGATGTTAGAAAGTGGACCAGCAAGCGCGACAATAGCTGGGCCATATCGTCCTTTTCGCAAATTATATGGATTATATGG
>JAHIYV010000042.1 GCA_018814635.1 Patescibacteria group bacterium
ATATTTAAAATAAATAATTATTAAACCGAAAGAGTATCAATGTCAGTAATAATATATTCAGTTTTACTAGTTGGTGTTTGGCAAACAAATTTTTCGCCTTTTGTTTTACCTAACATTGCTTCTCCCATTGGCGATTTATAAGATACTTTACCTTGCGCCATATCAACTTCTTCCGGATCAACAATATAGAATGTTTGTTCATTTTGTGTCCCCTTTTTATTTATAATAACTTGCGATCCAACAGACACCTTTTTCCCTTTTTTGTGCGACACAATCTCACTATTTTTTAAAACAGTCTCAATATTTAAAATACGATCTTCGGTTTTCGCTTGCTCATCTCGCGCTTCTTGATACTCAGCATTTTCCGACAAATCACCAAGAGACTTCGCGAAATCAAGTTTTTCCGCAATTTCTTTTCGTTTGACTTTTTGCAGATGCTCCAACTCCTTTGTGAGCTCATCAAATTTATTTTGACTTAGATATTGTTTTTCATACATAGCCACGCTATTGTACACTGCTTTAAGTTATTTCACAACTTGACATAATCAATTTTAGTTACATAATATTATGTTTGACAAGTTCCCTCTCCCCGTTAAAAAACAAGGGGCCACCGATTTGGGGCCCCTTACTTGCTGGAGGAAAAACTACTCCTAGCACCTCATTCATTTAATTCCTAAGGTTGATTTGTAAAATTAAAATATAGTATAATAATGTTAGAGCCTATTAAATAAATATGTTATTTTTTAACCTCTTTTATTAACCTCTCTCTTAAAATTTTGATTGATTCGTTGTTATACATTGAAATAGTAAAAACAATAGGATTTATTTTTTTTATCTGTTTGACTACCTTTTCTATATATATTTCATCTACTGTATCAGTTTTAGTTAAAATAACTATTTCTTTTTTTAGAAGAAGTGTTTTGTCGTATTTCTTAAGTTCTTTGTGGATAACTTTATATACTTTTAAGGGGTCGTCATTTTCCAAAGAAATCAAATGAGCGAGTAAATTTGTTCGCTTAATATGACGCAAAAATTTATGACCGAGACCTTTGCCCGACGACGCGCCCTCAATAAGTCCTGGGATATCGGAAATAATATAACCATAACATTCACCGAGATTCGGCTCTAGTGTTGTAAACGGATATGCGCCAACTTTGCCTCTAGCATGTGATAAAGCATTAAGTAAACTTGTTTTACCTGCGTTGGGGAGTCCTATAAGTCCAATATCAGCAATGAGTTCCAGTTCAATAAAAAATTTTCCCTCATCGCCAATCTTACCATCTGTTTGTTTGCGTGGACTACGATCAGTTGAACTTTTGAATGATTCATTGCCACGTCCTCCCGCACCGCCATGAAGCAATAATACTTTCTCCCCTTCTTCAGCTAAAGAAATTTTTTCTTTTGTATCTATGTTAGTCACTACTGACCCAATTGGAAGTAAAATATCTAAATCTTTACCACATGCTCCATGTAAACTGTTTTTTTGCCCATCTTCTCCGCGACAAGCAAAAAATTTTTTCTGATTGCGATATTTGGTCAAAAGATGAATGTCGCGAACCGCTACTATATAAACATCGCCACCACGGCCACCGTCTCCTCCAGATGGTCCACCAAGAGGGTTGTGTTTTTCATGTCGCCAACGAACAACACCATTGCCACCATCTCCCGCTTTTACATAAATTGATAACTCATCTATAAATCCCATAAATTAAATATTAATTATTATTTGCTACTGCTTTTTTTGCAAGTTCTATTGCTCCCTTTTTTGATTTCGCTATAATAATAAAAAGTTTGCGATGACAAAAAATCGCAGTTGGCACACCTGTTATTTTTGCCAATTCGGCGTCGCGTTTTCCTGCCCAGCTTTGTGGTAAATCTTTTCTATTTTCAAACGAAGAATGAGGATTATCACGAACTGTTTTTACTTTCCACCATCCATTACCTTTATCAGGTTTAACCACAAAAAGAGGCTCTGCAAAACGCGCAATTATTTCCTCATGTTGGTAATCTTGGTTAATTATTATAATTCTTTTATCCTTCGCTTGACAATACGCTTTTTCAATATATTTTCTATTTTTGTTTTCATTGCGCGCGCGCTGTATTTCATATAAGAGAATTTTTTGCGCGATTTTGACTATTTTTATAAAAGCTATATTAAATTCTCGTTCTGTGATTTTTTGCTTTTCTATAGGGCAAAATATTTTTAAGATATTGTGTATAGTATAAGGAATAACATCTTTTAATTTTTTACTAAAAATATCAACGCCATTATCCACCGCGTCTATCGGCAACACAAGCTGTTTCTCCACAGCATCTGCTATATATTTAGACCCTCCCAACTTTACGCCAAATTTTTTCCAAACCAATCCAAATGACGCATAGGGTATGCCATTGTCGCGCGCGCATTTATTTGTTATTTGGTGATGATCAAATTTATTTTTTGCTGAATTAAAAACACCCCCCACATCAACCACAAAATCGCCTTTTTTAATTATTTCCATATCATGCGTACGAATAATCTGATAGGGAGCATCACCTAAAAACAAAGTAATTACAGCAACTGCAAAAACATCGTCAGCATGAAAATCACCACTATGGGTAACAATTTTTATTTTTTTATCTGTGGTGGATTTTTGTATGCGCATTATAATTATTTTGATTGTTTACTATAAATTGATTACCAATCCAACTGAAAATAGAAACAATAATTGCCCCAATTATCGCTGAAAATAATCCATCTACATAAAAACCTTTAATAAACGAAGAAAGAAACCAAAACAAAAAACCATTGATTATAAATATAAAAAGCCCCAGTGTTACAACTGTAATTGGTAATGTTAAAATAACCAATATTGGCCTAATAAGCGCATTAAGTAATCCTAAAAAAAGAGCAGCAATAAGCGCGCTATAAAAACTCTCAACAGATATTCCCGGAATTAAAAAAGCCGCACCAAGCAAAGAAAGAGCACTAATAAACCATTTCGCAATTAACTCCATATAACAAACACTATATCATAAATACACCAACAATCAACGGGCATATTGACATTTTTTTTGACATTTTCATTATTCCATCTTAGAGTCTGTTTCGGCTTCAAATGGGAATGTAAGGGGTTAACAATGTGGGGAGGGTAATTAAGACAGAAATTTTTTTTAAATTATGTTACACTACATTTAATATAAAAATTTAGGAAAAAAATTATTATGATCATATTAAAAAAAATAATTTACACAATAGGAATTATCGGAATGCTTTCGGGTGGTTTAATGGGTATAGGAGCATTAGATTCATTGCTGGAAAAACAAATGTTGCTCCAATATAACCAATATATTTGGCTTGCTCCTGTAATAGGTGGGGTTCTTTTATATTTAATAGGATTTATTGTTGTACAAAAATCACGCAGGATTGAAGAAACAAAAAGAAAATTTATAACTATCGCCGCTCATAATTTAAGAACACCTCTCACGAAAGTACAATGGCTTGTGACAAGTATTGCCGAATGCACACAAGAGCCTTTTATACAAAAACGATTGAACGACCTAAGGGGTACTTTCAAAAATCTTACTATGATTATTAACCGTCTTCTTGAGCTCTCAGAATCCGATAAAACATCCATGTATTTTAGTTATTTATTTGAAAGTAATCGCTTGGAATATATTGTTTTGCAAGCAGTTGCAGATTATCAGGTAGGAATTGAAAAAAAAAATATTTTACTCAACACTAAAATTCAAGATAATTTGCCACCAATTTACGCCGATAAAGAAAAAATACAACTTGTTGTTAATATAATTATAGAAAACGCAATTCTTTACAATAATCAAAACGGGACTATTAATATTAATATTTATCAAAAAGAGAATGAGATTATATGTTCTATTGAAAATACAGGGATTGGTATTTCCAAAAAAAATCTATTTAACATATTTACAAAATTTTATCGTACCGCAGACGCCATCACAAAAGATACTGATAGAATAGGATTAGGTCTTGCATTAGCGAAAGAAATAATTAAAAAACATAAAGGAGAAATTGGCGTTAAGTCAGAAGGTGAAGGCAAAAATACCTGTTTTTGGTTTCACCTCCCAATTTTCAAAGAAAAATAAAAATTTTATTATCTGCAACGGAAAGCTTGCTTTTAAAATACTAAATATGATATAATATTCTCAATGGAAATTGCCAAGAAAGAAATAGAAATAATTTTAAAAGAACAACGAGAGGAATATCAGCGTTATGTGGGTGCTTTGTCTGAAAGTTTTGAATCGCAAGTAAAATTAATTGCTGAGTTGGCGGTGAAAACCCAGAAACAACTTATTGTAATTAAAGAAATGGTTGCTAAAAATACTGAAGATATTACCTTATTTAAAGAAATGGGTGCTAAAAATACTGAAAATGTTGAAATAATAAAAATGGATATTCATATTATTAAAAACGATCTTAAAGAAAAGGTAACAAAAGACGAATTAATGGTTCTTGAAAAACGAGTTATGTTTCTTGAAAAGAAGTTTCAAAAAGCTTAAAAAGGATTATTATCAGATTAATTTTAATATATTATGTTAAAACAAACACAAGGAACAATTATTATCAGCGTTTTTATCGCTGTTATATTTTTTGGTTTAGGATATATTACTTCCAAATCTCACAAACAACTTTGTCCGCAAACAACCAATGAACAAAAAGGAGATTTTCAAGCTGGTTGGGATGCAGCTAAACAAAGATTATCAGAAACTGGTTTTATGCCAATGCTTGATGATATTGAATCAATGGAGATTAAAACAGCTAATGGCGAAGTTACAG
>JAHIYV010000005.1 GCA_018814635.1 Patescibacteria group bacterium
CAAGAAATAATTTTACAATTTTTTTGTGTAAAAACAAGAGATCCTTCTATGTGGGGGATTTTTTGTTTTTGTGCTAGACTAAAATAGTTTATTAGGGGTGTTGTAATTAGCCTCTATTTTATCAATAATTATAATACTAAAATTAAAAATGTCGTTTTTAAGCAATATATTTTCCCTAAACTTCCGTGGTGATAAATCTAAACAAGACACTAACCCTTTTCAGCTAATCGTTGGTAAGATTAATAGTTTAGAAGAGGAGATTTCTCAACTTTCTGATGAGCAACTGAATGCTAAAACAGCAGAATTCAAAGAACGCCTTTCAAAAGGTAGTATCCTAGATGATATTTTACCGGAGGCGTTTGCCGTGACACGGGAAGCATCTAAACGCGTATTAGGACAACGCCATTATGATGTTCAATTGATGGGGGGTATCGCTCTTCACAATGGGGACATTGCTGAAATGAAAACAGGGGAAGGAAAAACACTTGTTGCGACTCTTCCTATTTATTTGAACGCGTTGGAAGGAAAAGGAGCACATGTTGTTACCGTGAATGATTATCTTTCGCGGCGTGACGTGGTATGGATGGGACAAATTTATGCATTACTTGGACTTACTAGTGCTGTAATTAATCATGAGGCGTCATATATGTATGATGCGGGGCATAAAACATCTGATGAGGAGCGGGACGCCAAAGGATCTTTTAAAATTGTGTATGAATTTTTGCGTCCGTGTAGTCGCGCGCAAGCTTATGCCGCGGATATTACATATGGAACCAATGTAGAATTTGGTTTTGATTATTTGCGTGACAATATTGCATACGATGCAAAAGATATTGTTCAACGGGATTATCATTATGTAATTATTGATGAAATAGATTCAATTTTAATAGATGAAGCAAGAACTCCGTTGATTATTTCTGCGCCAGCTGAAGACGCTGAAAATCTTTATGTTACTTTTTCGTCTCTTGCGCGTATGTTGAAAAAAGAAACAGACTATACAGTGGATGAAAAACTAAAAGCTATTCAATTAACCGATGAAGGAATTATGAAAATTGAAAAAGCTTTGAATATTGATAATATCTACACAGAAAAAGGAATTAAATATGTCCATCATTTAGAAACAGCTGTTCGCGCACAAGCGTTGTTTGACCGTGATAAACAATATGTTGTTAAGGACGATGAAATTATTATTGTTGATGAATTTACAGGGCGACTTCAGCCGGGCCGCAGGTGGAGTGAAGGATTACATCAAGCGATTGAGGCAAAAGAAGGTGTAACAATTCAACGAGAATCACGCACATTTGCTTCTATTACATATCAAAATTATTTTAGAATGTACAACAAATTATCGGGTATGACCGGCACAGCCCAAACATCGTCCGAAGAGTTTTACGAAGTGTATGGGCTTAATGTTATTAACATTCCAACACATCTACCTTCTGCGCGGGCTGATAAAAATGATTTAATTTTTCAAACAGAGCAAGGAAAATTTCAGGCGATTGCTCGTAAAGTTAAAGAAGTACACGAAAAAGGACAACCAGTGCTTATCGGTACCGTTTCTATTGAAAAAAATGAATTACTTTCCGCTTATTTACATAAAGAAGGTGTTCCGCACGAAGTTTTGAATGCAAAAAATCATGAAAACGAAGGAGCGACCATTGCGCAAGCGGGAAAAAAAGGAAATGTGACCATTGCAACAAATATGGCTGGTCGTGGTGTTGATATTATGCTCGGCGGGTCGCCCAAAAAAGAAGAAAAGTATAAAAAAGTAAAAGAACTTGGCGGATTATTTGTGTTGGGCACGGAAAGACACGAAGCCAGACGCATTGATGACCAGCTTCGTGGGCGTTCGGGTCGTCAAGGTGATCTAGGAGAAACACAATTTTTTGTTTCTCTTGAAGATGATTTAATGCGTGTGTTTGCGTCAGATACTATTAAAAAAATGATGGGGCGTTTTGGAATACCCGAAGACCAAGCCATTGAACAACGCTTAATAACCCGTAGTCTTGAACAAGCGCAAACAAAAATAGAGGGTTTCCATTTTGATTCAAGAAAACAAGTGTTGGTGTATGACGATGTAATGAATAAACAACGACAATATATTTATGAAAAACGACGAATGGTTTTGATTGGTGAGGACACTGTGGTTGAAAAATTTATTGAGGAATTATCCGCAATAGACGAAAAAGCGCGAAATGAGATAGAGCAAAAAAGAAAAGAATTAGGGGAAGAGTTTTTGTCTATTATGCGACGACTTATTTTACAAACCATTGATATGCTTTGGATGGAACACTTGGAAGTTATGGATTATATGCGTTCATCTGTTAATCTTCGCGCGTATGGACAACGCGATCCATTAGTTGAATATAAAAAAGAGGGGTTACGACTTTTCAATGATTTAAAAAATTCTATCAATTACAATATTCTTGAACGGGTACCACACATTGGCTTTGGGGGACTTTCAGAAGATGAAAAGCGCGCGCGCGAAGCGCAGAAAAAAGCGCAGATTATAAGCGGTGCGATATCCAAAACAATAAATACAAGCGCCGCAGGCGCGGGGACTACGCAACAAAAAATAGGCAGAAATGAAATGGTTGAAATCACAAACGGAAAAGAAACAAAATCCATAAAATACAAAAAAGCCGAACCCCTCCTAGAAACAAGAGAATGGAAATTGGTTGAATAAAAATCAGCAAATGTACACCACACACTAGTTGATGGTTTAATGGAACATACATTATGAATACAAACAAAAAAGGAAATGTTGATTCTGATTGATTTTTTGATTAAAGAAAAGAAATTTAAAAAAATATTATTTCCCAATAAAAAATTATCTTTACTTAAAAAATTATTTTATTTGTGGTAAGATATTAGTCTTGAGTGTTAAGGTAGTGTTAAAGTATAAAAAATACAAAACAATATACTATCTTTAACAAACTTTTATTATTAGCTATATATAATCAATCAAAAAATAATGCGAACAAAAAAACTTTCTAAAATACAAAAACGAAATGGTAGTATTGTTGATTTTAATCCCCAAAAAATTGTTTCTGCTATTTCTAAAGCTGGGTTAATTACTAAGGAATTTAATAAATCAACAGCTAAAGCTCTTTCTAAGTTGGTTCTTGACGATATTAAAAAAGCTATTGGCGCAGGTATTCCATCTGTGGAGTATGTTCAGGATGTAGTTGAAAATGTGTTGATTGCGTCAAAATATAAGAAAACAGCAAAGGCATATATTTTATATAGAGAGCAACATACTCAAATGCGTAAAATTGTTAGCGCCTCGCATGTAAATCTTATTGATCAATATTTGCAAAAACTTGATTGGCAAGTAAACGAAAATAGCAATATGGGTTTTTCTTTACAAGGTCTTAACAATTATATCTCTTCTGAAATTAGTAAAGTATATTGGCTTAATAAAGTTTATCCAAAAGAAATAAGAAAAGCGCAAACAAATGCCAGTTTTCACATCCATGACCTGAGCTCTCTTTCTGTTTATTGTGTTGGGTGGAGTTTAGATGACTTACTTCTAGAGGGTTTTGGCGGGGTTGCAGGCAAGATTGAGTGCGCTCCTCCCAAACATTTTAGAAGCGCGTTAGGACAAATTGTAAATTTTTTCTACACACTACAAGGCGAAGTTGCGGGAGCGGAAGCGTTTTCAAATTTTGACACATTACTTGCGCCGTTTATACGATACGATAAGTTGTCTTATAAAGAGGTAAAACAAGCGATGCAAGAATTTATATTTAACTTGAATGTTCCAACACGGGTAGGGTTTCAAACTCCTTTTACGAATGTAACAATGGATATAATGGTACCTGAACACTATAGAGATCAAAGTGTAATTATTGGGGGTAAACCCCAGAACGAAACTTACAAGGATTTTCAAGATGAACTGGATTTATTTAATAAAGCATTTTTAGAAGTAATGTCGGAAGGTGATGCAACTGGTCGCGTGTTTACATTTCCAATTCCAACTTATAATATCACCGATGATTTTGACTGGGAGAATAAAAATCTCGCGCTTTTATGGGAAGTTACCGCAAAGTATGGCATACCTTATTTTTCAAATTATGTAAATTCTGATATGAAACCAGATGATGCGCGTTCAATGTGTTGCCGTTTGCGTATTGATAATAGAAAATTGGAAAAAAGAGGAGGAGGATTGTTTGGAGCAAGCCCTCTTACTGGGTCTATTGGGGTGGTTACAATAAACTTACCTCAGATTGGATATTTGGCTAAAAATAGAAAAGAATTTTTTGCGCATTTGAGTGAGATGATGGATTTAGCGAAAGAGAGTCTAGAAATAAAAAGGAAAATTCTTGAAAGATTTACAAGTGGTAATTTATATCCATACACAAGTCGGTATCTAAGAAAAATTAAAGAAACATTTGGAGAATACTGGAAAAACCACTTTTCAACAATTGGTTTAGTTGGAATGAATGAAGCAATAATGAATTTTATGCAAAAAGATATTGCATCCAAAGAGGGCAAACAATTTGCTGAAAAAGTTCTTGATTTTATGCGGGATAAATTAGTTGAATTTCAAAAAGAAACTGGTAATAATTATAATTTAGAGGCTACACCAGCCGAAGGAACATCTTACAGACTGGCGCTTGCAGATCAAAAACATTATGATGATATTTATTTTGCAAATGGGAAAGGAAAAGAGGTCGTTGATCCTTTTTATACTAATTCCACACATCTTCCGGTAAATTATTCAGAGGACTTATTTGAAATTCTTGATTTACAAGATAATTTACAAACAAAATATACAGGTGGCACAGTTGTTCATTTTTTTCTGGGAGAAAAAATAGAGGATTCTACCGCTATTCGTAATATTGTTAAGAAAATTTGCGCTAATTATAAATTGCCGTATTTTAGTATAACCCCGACCTTTAGTGTTTGCCCTACACACGGCTATCTCTCTGGGGAAATTGCAACATGTCCTAAATGTAAAAATTCCTGCGAAATTTATTCTCGAGTGGTTGGTTATTTACGGCCTATTTCTCATTGGAATAAAGGTAAACATGCCGAGTTTGTTATGCGGACTACTGTCGCAAAAGAGGCTATTACAGGAGAAATACCAACAAATATAAAAAACAAAACTCAAGTTATTAGTACAGCTAAATCATAAAATAAAAAATGTTTTTTGGTGGAATGCAAAAGTTTTCTCTTATTGATTATCCGGGAAGACCGTGCGCTATTGTTTTTACAATGGGGTGTAATTTTAAGTGTCCATATTGTCACAACCCAGAACTCATTAGTTTAACAAAAAAAACTTTTGTTGTTGTTTCTGAGCAAGAAATACTTCGGTTTCTTGAATCAAGAAAAGGCAAAATAGACGCAGTGTCTATTACAGGAGGAGAACCTACTCTTCATGACGATTTATTAGATTTTATGTTTAAACTTAAAACTATGGGTTTTTTGATCAAGCTTGATTCTAATGGTACACGCCCACTTGTTTTACAAGAAGCCCTAGATAAAAAATTAGTTGATTGTTTAGCTATGGATGTTAAAGCTCCACTTGCGAAATATAATAGCATTGTTGCGAGTCCGGTAGTTCTTGAAGATATAAAAAAAAGTATTGATCTTATAAAAAATTCAGGAATAGATTATGAATTCAGAACAACCATTGTAAAATCTTTATTGAGCAAAGAAGATATTTTAGAAATAGGGGATTTGGTGTCAGGAGCGCGGAGATATTATTTGCAAAAATTTGTTCCAACCAAAACATACGATTCTACTTTTTTAACACAAACAACATACTCTGATGAAGAGTTTGAAACTTTAAGAAAAGAAATTGCCCCAAAAGTTCAGTATTGTAAAGTACGATAAGAAAAAATTCAAAAACCATCTCACTTAGGCCTCGTAAATAAAAAGCCACTTCACTTGGTGGTCTAACCGCCAAGTAACAAAAAAAGTCGTTTCTTAATTTTACTCATTTGTTCATTTACACAAGTTGATATTGAATTATTCTGGAATTTATATCTGCGCTAATAACTTTAATTTTTACGGCTCCACCCAAACGATATGTTTTCCCACTTTTTTTCCCAAGAAGTCTCATTTTTTCCTTTTCAAAAACAAAATACTCATCACCTATATCTTTTATGTGAATAAGCCCCTCACTTTTTGTTTTTGTTTCTTCTACGAAAATACCCCAGTTGGTTACACTAATTATTGTCCCGTCAAATACTTTTTCAATTTGCCCGCGCATATATTCAACTTGTTTATATTTTACAGAATCTCGTTCTGCCTCCATTGCATTTTTTTCTTGTTCAGATAAGTTGTTTGCAAGTGCGTTGTATTGAACCCAATCTTTTTTCTCTATCCTTTTACCTTGTTGATAAGTTTTAATTAAACGGTGTACGACGAGATCCACATAGCGCCGTATTGGCGAGGTAAAATGAGTATAATTTTCAAAAGCTAAACCAAAATGTCCTATATTTTGAATGGAATATATTGCTTTTGCCATCGTTCTGATAGTGGCAATTTGTATCATATTTGATTCTTTGGTCCCGCGCGCTGTATCCAGCACTTTATTTAACTCAAACGCTAAGTTGTCATTTACTCCACCACGCATTGTGTATCCCAAACCGTGAAGAAGTTGAATAAGCTCTAAAATTCTCTCTTGATCTGGTTTATCATGTACACGATACAAAAATACTCGTTCTTTTTTTGGTACTTTTTTGTGAACATAGTTCGCTACTGTCTTATTGGCAAGAAGCATAAAATTTTCAATCATCTCATTTGTTTCCCCCATTCTTTTTATTTGTATATCAACGGGCTTACCTTTTTTATCTAGAGTAAATTTTACTTCTTCTTGTGAAAAAGAGATAGCTCCTTTTGCTTTGTTTCGTTTTGCTATTTTTTTTGCAAGAGTATTTAAAGCGGTAAGTTCTTTGTTAAAAATACCTTTTTTTGTATCAAGAATTTTTTGCGCTTCGTTATAAGTAAATCGTTTATCCGAATTGATTATAGTGGTTTTAATGTCATATTTTTTAAGCTCAAAAGGTTTGCCTGTAATAATTGATTCTTTGCTAAATATAAATATAACTGAAAAAGCCAACCTGTCTTCTTTGGGGTTTAAACTACATAGATCGTTGGATAGTATTTCCGGAAGCATAGGAATTGTGCGATCAACGAGATATGTTGATGTGCCTCGTTCCTGCGCGACAGAGTCAAGCGTTGTTCCCTTTTTTATATAATGACTAACATCAGCAATATGTACACCAATTTCAATATTTCCGTTTGAGAGTGTTTGGTATGAAAGAGCGTCGTCAAAATCTTTTGCATCGTCTGGGTCAATTGTAAATGTTGATACTCCGCGATAGTCTGCGCGAGATGTAATCTCGCTTTCTAATATATTTTTTTCAGTTCTTTTAAGATATTCTGCTTCTTTTTCAACATTTTCAGGGAATTTAGAGGAAATTCTTTTATCAAGAACAATCGCGTTCATCTCGGTTTCGTGTACACCGATTTTACCTATGATTTGCAAAATTTCTCCTTGTGGAGGCTCTTGTGCATTTTCCCATTTTGTAATGCGTATAAAAACTTTTTGATCATAACCAACTTGTTTTGATAGAGCGTGTGTTTTTGGAACAATTATATTAACATACATTCTGAGATCTTGCGGTTTGATATAAAAATAGTTCGTGTCTTCTTTTTCTATTACTCCAACATATTCCATTTTTGCGCGCTTTATTATTTTAACAACTTTTGTTTCTGTTGCACCTCTTTGCGCGCGCCGTGACGATATTTTTACAATATCATTATGAAGTGCAGTATTCAAAAACTGATTTTCTACCCGTAAATCTTGTTTTAATTGTGGCGTGCTCACAAACCCGATACCACCAAGAGTAATAGTGATTCGCCCCTCAATTAAGTGGTTTTTTTTACCTTTATTTTTTTGTAGAGAATATTTTTTCCCCTTGGTAGTTTCGCGCCGTTGATTTTTTTTTATTTTTTTCATTACACTTAATATAATATTTCTATTTTCTATCTTATCAATACCACTTTTCTTAAGTTTACCGTGTGTCCCATCTTTAGGCAAATATTTATTATGGGTTTGGGAAAAATCTGTATATCATTCCAATCTTGGCAGGTATCCGACACCTACTACTATTAGCGTTTGGAGAAGACTCTAATGATTGGAAGTGAGACTTCCAATCATTGTGTAATAATAAAGAAAAAGAGAAGAAAATTATTAGTTGCGACAGGAGTACGAGAAGTATTCTCAAAATATGTCTTTTGGGGTATGATTATGGGAATATGATAAATAATTTTGTCACACTATTTGAAGATGTACTTGAAATCTTTGTTTTTCTTGGTGAATATAGTATTTTTTGGATGCCTATTGTATTGGGAATTGCATTATGGAAAATGTGGCGCGCGTATCTTCTAAAACAATATTTATCGCAAACTAAGTGGGTTTTGCTTGAAATTAAATTACCAAAAGAAATAAAAAAAACACCACTTGCAATGGAGGTGGTATTGGCCGTGTTGTATCAATCTGGTGCCGGTGAATGGTATGAGCAGTTGCTCACAGGCAGGGTGATGAATTGGTTCTCGTTGGAATTGGTTTCGCTTGGGGGCTCTGTTCATTTTTTTATAAGAACACCACAGCTTTTTAAAGGTCTTGTTGAATCGCAAATTTATTCTCAATATCCGAGTGTTGAGATTTATGAAGTGCCCGATTATACAAGATATGTTAATTACAAAAAAGAAAATACGGAGTGGGAAATGTGGGGACAAGAATATAAACTTAAAAAAGAAGATGCTTACCCGATTAAAACTTATGTAGATTTTGGTCTTGATAAAGAAGGGGCTAAAGATGAGGAAAAAGTTGATCCAATAACACCAACACTTGAGTTTTTTGGATCGCTTGAGCAGGATGAACAATTGTGGTTACAAATTTTAATTCAACCAGCAAAAGCTCGCGCTGGTGTGCCAGGAAAATGGTGGAAAAAATGTAACTGGCGTGACGAAGGGCAAAATTTAATTGATCGCATTATAGAAAAGAGTAGATTACCCAGCGGAGATTTTAAACTTACTCCTACAAACGAAGAAATAATCAAAGCGCTTGAACGAAATATTTCAAAATTAGGGTTTGATTGTGGTATTAGAACTATTTACTGGGCAAAGAAAACCAGAGAATTTGACTCATCAAAGATTAAAGCGTTGCTTGGATTGTTTACGCAATATAATTCCAACACTCTAAATGCTTTTGGTGTAGCATTTACCATAGGTTTTGATTTTCCATGGCAAGATTTTCGAGATATTCGCACTAAAGAACAAAAACAAAGATTATTTAACGCTTATAAACGGCGATCATATTTTTATCCGCCAAGAAAATGTAAACCATTTGTGCTTAACATGGAAGAATTGGCGACTATTTATCATTTCCCCGGACAAGTTGCGGAAACACCTACCTTTGGACGCATTGAGTCACGAAAGGGTGAGCCACCAAGTAATTTGCCTATATAGTAAAATAAATTATCATAAATATGGAAGAAGAGGATTTTCAATTTAAAAAGTATACCAATGTGTTCAATTTCTTTATTAGCAATAAGCAATTATTTGTTGAGCTCTGCGTTGTTTTTATTTTTGTTGGCATGACTTTATGGGGTTCTTATTTGTTACATACTCCACGAAATTTTCCAACTAAAAGAATCATACATATTGAACAAGGTTCTAGTTTAACGGAAATATCTCGCGCACTAGAGAAAGAATCAGTAATAACTTCTCCTTTTGTTTTCAAAACTATTGCGCATTTTTTAGAAAAAGATACCAAAGCTCAAGCGGGTGATTATTTTTTTGATGAACCACTTTCGGTGTTTGAAATTACAAAAAGAATAACACATGGAAACTTTAATTTGGTTTTAGTTAAGATAACAATTTTAGAAGGTTCAACGGTGGCAGAAATAGCGACGCTTTTTGAGGCAAAGTTTTCTGAATTCAATAAGACGCATTTTCTTGAAATAGCGAAAGGAAGCGAGGGATATCTTTTCCCAGACACATATTTATTTTTACCTAACATAACTGAAAAACAGGTTTTTGAAGAACTAAGAAAAAATTTTGATGAAAAAATTATAACATTACAGGAAGAAATTAATGTGTCTGAGCAAACACTTGAAAATATTGTCATAATGGCGTCTCTTGTCGAAAAGGAGGCATGGAAAGAAAAAGACAGAAAACTTATTTCAGGGGTTTTATGGAATCGTATTAATATAGGTATGCCATTACAAGTAGATGCATCTTTTTTGTATATCAATGGCAAAAATACATATACCCTCACTTATGACGATCTTAAAATAGATTCACCATACAATACTTATAAACATAAAGGACTACCAGTTGGACCAATTTGTAACCCAAGTTTATCAGCGTTAAAGGCAGCTGTTTTGCCAAGTGAGTCGGACAATCTTTTTTATTTAGCAGACAAATCAGGTAATACATATTATGCTTTAGATTTTGAAGGTCACAAAAAAAATAGGCGACTATATTTAGACTAATTAAAATTCTGTAATAATAATGAAAATCGCGGAAATTAAAAAAATATACTGTATTGGTATTGGAGGAATTGGAGTGTCGGCATTAGCGCGTTTTTTTCATACAAAAGGAACGATAGTGTCGGGATCAGACGTGGTTATGTCAGATGAAATAATAGCTCTTTCCCAACGCGGGATTCGTGCGGTTGTTCCACCTTCAAAAAAAAATATTATGGATGATATTGACGTTGTGATTTATTCTCCGGCAATTCTCAGTAATGATGAGGAATTAATAGAAGCGCAAAAAAGAAAAATACCAGCATTGTCTTATCCTGAAATGTTGGGACAACTTACAAAAGAATATAAAAGTATTGCGGTTTCAGGCACAAACGGTAAAACCACGACTACAGCGCTATTGGGAAAATTTCTTGAAGCAGGAGATAAAGACCCAACAGTAATTTTAGGTGGTCGCGTACCAGGATGGGATAATAATTTACGAGTTGGGAATAGTCAATTGTTTGTTGTGGAAAGTTGTGAATATAAACGCAATATGCTTAATCTTTTTCCGCGCGTTATTCTCTTAACAAATATTGAAGCCGATCATCTTGATTATTATAAAAATATTGCTGATATCAAAACTGCTTTTTCGGAATATGTGTCCAAACTAAAGAAAGAAGATTTATTGGTATATAACATTGATGATAAAAATTGTCGCAAGGTTGTTTCCTCTTCTCCTGCGAGGACCATTTCATTTGGTTTTTCCGATAACGCGGATATTTGCGCAAAAAATATTGTTTGTGATAATGGAGAGCAATTTTTTGAATTATGGGTATCTCAAAACAAAATAGGGTTATTTACGACAAAAATTCCAGGCACATTTAATATTTATAATATCCTAGGCGCAACAGCCACAGCGCATAGCGAAGGTGTGGAATATAGCGCGATTCAACGAGCTCTAAATAATTTCACAGGTATATGGCGTAGATTTGAAACCGTAGGCAAGTGTCACGGAGCGACCATTATTTCTGATTATGCGCATCATCCGACAGCTGTGGCGAGTACTTTGCTCGCGGCAAGGGAATTTTTTCCGAAGAAAAAAATACTTGCCATTTTTCAACCTCATCACCAAAATAGAACGATTAAACTTTTTGACGATTTTGTTGCAGCATTTTTTGATGCTGATGAAATAATTCTCGCAGAGATTTATCATGTTTGTGGACGAGAAGAAACAAGCGATTTAATATCTTCACAAAAACTTGTGGATGCAATTAAAAAGAGTGGATATAGTGGTAAAATAAGTTTTGTAGAAAACATTAGTGATATAGAAAAAGAAGTTAGAAAAAAACTTGACGATAATACAGTTGCGCTTATTATGGGAGCAGGAGACATAGACACAGTCGCGCGTAATCTAAGTGCTCATCCATAAACAGTAAACATATGAAAATAATTATTGCTACAGGAATATATCCGCCGGATGCGGGTGGGCCGGCAAATTATGCGAAACAACTTATTAAAGAATTTGAGTCACTTGGGCATCAAGTTGGCGTTGTAACTTACCACCTAGAAAAACAGCTACCAACAGGACTGAGACATCTTTATTATTTTTTGAAATGTTTACCACGGATATATAACGCGGATTTTGTAATTATTTTGGACACATTTAGCGTTGGTTTTCCTATGTTTCTTGCTACAAGAATTTTTAGGCGTCCGATAATTTTACGTACAGGAGGGGATTTTGTTTGGGAACAATTTATTGAACACGCAAAAGAAAAAATTTTGCTGAAAAATTTTTATAAACCTCTACCCGACAATTTATCTACGAAAGAGAAAATAATATACAATCTAACTAAATATCTTCTAAGAAGATTAGACGCGATAATTTTTAGCACAGAATTTCAACGAGAAATATTTCTTGGTGGTTATGGATTGAAAAAAGAAAATACTTTTATTGTTGAAAATTATTTTGGCGCTAAAAAACCAAGTCTTGCGCCACAAAAGAAAAACTTTTTATGGGCAGGTCGGAAAAATATACTCAAGAATTTGGAGGTTCTAAAAAGAGCTTTTGGTTTGGCTAAAAAAGAAAATCCCTCAATAGAATTAGAAATAAGCGAACAAATTTCTCGCGAGGAATTATTAATAAAAATAAGTAATTGTTATGCGGTAATATGTCCATCAATTACAGAAATTAGCCCCAACTTTATTCTTGAATCAATTATGTTAAATAAACCATTTATATCAACACGAGAAGTTGGATTTTATAATAGAATAAAAGATCTAGGGCTTTTTATTAACCCTCTTTCTGAAAGAGACATAGCGGATAAAATAATTAAATTGGCGGATGATTCGTGCTATTCCAAGCATGTAAATAAATTACGCGCTTTTCAACATACTCATTCTTATAAAGAAATTGCGCAAGAATTTTTGGATATAATAAATAAAGTAAAACAAAACAAAAAATGAAAACAGACACACAACAGCAACACAAAAAAAATGTTCTTTTTGTTGGAATGACCGACTATGATTTTTCAAAAGAGAATCCTGTGCTAGAGAAAAAATTTCAAGGACTTTCCAAAGGGTTTAACTGTTTTGTGTTGGCTCGTGGAAAGGGTTGGCGTTTTAAAAAATATCAAACTCATTTTTATCTTACACCAAAAATCTTTGGCAAATTAGGTATATTCTTTTGGCTGGTTATTTCTTTTTTTCGTGGGCTGTTTATTATTTACAATAAAAAAATAGACACGATTGTTGTACAATCTCCAGTATTTGAAGGATTTATTGGCGCTTTGCTTAAAATGATTACCAAACGCGAATTGATTGTTGAAACTCATGGTGATTGGATAAATAGTTTTTTTTATTATTTTTCTATTCCGTTGGAAAAGTATGTAAAAAAGATTTTTGTCGCATTGGGAATTTTTTCACTTCGGCACGCAGATAAAATACGGGTCATTTCAAATTATATGCGCGCGTTGGTTGAAAAACAGATTGTACGCGCGCCGATATATCAATTCGCGACGTTTATGGATATTGAAATGTTCGCGCGCGAAACCAATATCTCTTGGGAAAAGACTATTATATTTACAGGCGTTTTATATCGCTTAAAAGGAGTACAAACACTCATTAAAGCTTTTGGTAGTTTGCGTAAAGATTTTCCAGACTACCGTCTTGTAATTATTGGCGATGGACCTTACAGGCATACACTTGAAAATCTTGCGCGCGAACACAAACAACATATTGATTTTGTTGGCAAAAAAGAACTTTTTGAAGTAAAAGAGATTGTCAAAAATTGTACAGTGTTTGTATTACCATCTTTATCTGAGGGGCTTGGACGGGTGTTAATTGAAGCTGCCGCGCTTGGTAAACCTATTATTGGAAGTAATGTTGGCGGTATTCCAGATTTAATAAAAAACGGAGAAAACGGTTATTTATTTGATGCGGACAACGCAAATGAGTTAGAACAAAAACTCCGCTTGATACTTAATGACAAAGAAAAAGCAAAAAAAATGGGAGCTGTCGGAAAAGAACGAGCGCTCAAAACATATTCAACTTTGCGATATTTTGATTCTTATATTAAAATGATAAATGAATAAATAATTTATACTCCATAACTCCCACTTGGAGGTTTTACCTCCAAGTGGGAGTTATGGCGACAAAGATTAGATTTGACTGTGTTTTTTAGCTACTATAACGAAATTTGCGTAACCACTTCGTCTTTTTACTTGGATAATAGAGGAGACATGAAATCCATTTTTTTCTAAAAGTGTACAAACTTCTTTTTTAGTAAAAGAGTGAACAAACCGCTCTAGTATATTCCAATCCTCTAATGTCCCCTGAAACCACTTTTCAATTTTAAGGGTTTTTACTAATATTTCTTATTATGTCGCGATTAAAATTAGAAAACAGAAATACACGCAAACTCTCAAGAAGAGGAGGCAGTTATTATTAGGACTTACGCGCTAGGTCAATTTTCATGAAAAAACTTGTAAAATATGGCTATAAATCGTTAGCCAAATGCTTAAAAAACGTTAAATTTAGCCAAGTGCGTAGGTCCTAATTATATAACATTACCCATTGAGGGAATAAGAAAACTTGGTTGGAAAAAAACACAGAAAGTGGTTGTTGAGATAGATGAAAACCGTAGACGATTTATCGTGAAAGATTGGGAAAAATAAAAACAAAAGAGCGGTATTAAATAATTAACAACCCAGTCGACTTGTTGCGGGGTTGTTAATTTTGAACTAAGGGCTCTTCCACAAATAACTTCAACAATTTCATCTCATCTTCATGTCATATTTTTCTGAAAAAACTTTTAAAATATACTTATATTCCTCAAGTTTTTATCAGAAAAATCTAACACAAATTTGAGCGAACTTGAGGA